>NZ_JBSFWJ010000009.1:0-131870 GCF_053592695.1 Saccharopolyspora sp. NPDC002578
CCCGCCGCGGCGAACGCGTAGATCATGAGGCCCGAGCAGTCGAAGCCGATCTTGCGGTAGTGACCGCACCGCGCCCGGTCCCGCTCAGGTGTACTGCTCCTTGAGCTTGCGCTTGTAGAGCTTGCCGTTGGGGTCCCTGGGGAGTTCCGCGGTGAAGTCGATGGCGCGCGGCAGCTTGAACTTCGCCAGCTTCGCGGTGGCGTACTCCAGCAGTTCCGCGGCCAGCTCGGCGCCGCCGGAGCAGCCCGCCGCCGGCTGGACCACCGCTTGGACCTGTTCGCCCCAATCCTGGTGCGGAATCCCGAACACCGCGATATCCGCGACCTTCGGGTGAATCGATAACACGTTCTCGATCTCCGCCGGATAGATGTTGACACCGCCGGAAATGATCATGTCGCTCTTGCGGTCCCGCAGGAACAGGTAGCCGTCATCGTCCAGGTAACCCACGTCGCCGAGGGTGAACAGGTCGCCGACCCGCGCGCCGCGGGTCTTCTCCGGGTCCTGGTGGTACTCGAAGCGCGAAGTGCCCATCCGCATGTAGACGGTGCCGATCTCACCGGGCGGCAGCTCCGCGCCGTCGTCGTCGAGCACCTTCACCACCGAACCCGGCCACGCCTGCCCGACCGATCCGGGCTTGCGCAACCACTCCTGCGCCGGCATCACCGTGCCGCCGCCCTCGGTGGCCGCGTAGTACTCGATCACCACCGGGCCCCACCAGTCGAGCATCCGCCGCTTCACTTCGATCGGACACGGCGCGGCACCGTGGATCGCGGCGCGCAGCGACGAGACGTCGTAGCGCTCGCGCACGTCCTCCGGCAGCGCTAGCAGGCGGTGGAACTGCGTCGGAACCATGTGGGTGTGGGTGACCCGGTGCCGCTCGATCAGCTCCAGCATCCGCTCCGGGTCCCACCGGTCCATCAGCACCGCCGGATGGCCCAGCTGGATGGAGATGCTCACGAAGTTCAGCACCGCCGTGTGGTAGAGCGGCGAGCCGCACAGGTGCACGTGCCCGTCGAACGCCTGGATTCCGAAGATGCCGAAGAATCCCTGCGACTGCACCGGAACCTCGTCCGGGTCCGCGCCGGTGAGCGCGCGCCGGACGCCCTTCGGGCGCCCCGTCGTACCGGAGGTGTAGAGCATCGGCGAGCCCGCCGTGCGGACGTCCGGCCGCGCCACCGGCTCGTCAGCGCCGAGTTCGGCCAGCGGCCGGAAGCCCGGCACCTCCCCCACCGCGAAGCGCCGGTCGCCCGGCAGCCCGGCGAGCTCGGCGGCCTCGGTCGCGGCACCGGCGAAGCGCTCGTGCGCCAGGAACGCCCCGGCCCCGCTGTCCTCGACGATGTAGGCGACCTCGGCGCCGACCAGGTGCCAGTTCACCGTGACCACGTAGAGCCCGGTCTGCAGCGCCGCGAAGTACGCCGCGAGCAGGTCGGCGCCGTTGGGCAGCATCAGCACGATGCTGTCGCCGGGTTCCAGGCCCATCGCCTGCAATCCGCGCCCGATGCGGTCGGCGTCGGCGGCCAGCCGTCCGTACCCGACCTCCTCGCCGTCCGGGGTCACCAGGGCCTTGCGGCCGGGTTGTTCCGCTGCGATCTTCCACAGTCCGATTGCGGTCACGGCGCACTCCTGTTCCCAGGTGCTGGTAGTGCCCTCCAAGCTAGAACGTGTTTCATCCGGACGGCAAGGCGTCGTCCTGCGCGCCGAGCACGGCGTCCGCCACGGCTCGCAGTTGCGCGACGTCCCGGCAACCGACGAGCAGGGTGTCCACTCCGGCCTCGCGCCAGGCCCGCACCCCTGCCCGCACCTGCTCGCGATCACCGATGATGGACACGTCGTCGACCAGCTCGTCCGGCACCGCCGCGACGGCCCGCTCGCGCCGGCCGGCGAGGAAGTGCGCGGTGATCTCCTCGACCGCCTCGGGATAGCCCATCCGCCGGAACAGGTCCGCGTGGAAGTTCATCTTGGCCGCCCCCATCCCGCCGATGTAGAGCGCGAGCGACGGCTTGACCTTGGCCTTCTCCGCCACCGGGTCGTCGGTGACCACGACCGGGCAGGTGGCGGCGACCTCGAACTCCGCGCGGTCGCGGCGAGCACCGGGGCGGGCGAAACCGTCGTCGAGCCACTGCTCGTAGAGCGGCGCGACGCGCGGCGAGAAGTACACCGCGATCCAGCCGTCGGCGATCTCCGCGGTCTGCGCGACGTTGCGCGGCCCTTCGGCGCCGAGCCAGATCGGCAGGTCCGCGCGCAGCGGGTGGGTGATCGGGCGCAGCGGCTTGCCGAGCCCGAGCGTCCCCGGGCCCGTCGCGGGCAGCGGGTAGTGCGGGCCGTCGTTGCGCACGGGCTGCTCGCGGGCGAGCACCTGGCGCACGATCGAGACGTATTCCCTGGTGCGCGCCAACGGTTTTCCGAACGGCGCCCCGTACCAGCCCTCCACCACCTGCGGCCCGGAGACGCCGAGCCCGAGCACGCACCGGCCGCCGGAGAGGTGGTCGAGCGTCAACGCGTGCATCGCGCAGGAGGCGGGCGAGCGCGCGGACAGCTGCGCCACCGAGGTGCCCAGCCGCACCCGGCTGGTGCTCGCGCCCCACCAGGCCAGCGGGGTGAACGCGTCGGAACCCCAGGACTCAGCGGCGAAAACCCCGTCGAACCCCGCTCTTTCGGCTTCGACGACGAGCTCTCCGGCGCCGTCCGGGGGCGCTGCGCCCCAGTACCCGAGTTGCAGACCGATCCGCACGACGAACCTCCTCGCATCCGGTCGCGGCCCGGTGGCCGCGGGGTCTCCCATCCTGCGCCGAACATTGCCGCCTTGGCGAGAACATGTTTCACTTATCGGCGTGACTGAGACCTCCGAACCGCTCAGCGCACCGCTGGAAGTCGGTTTCGACTACACCCGTTCCCTGGGATCAGTGCTCGGCCGCTTCGCCACCGCGCTCCGGCAGCGGCGGATCACCGGAGTGCGCGGCTCGGACGGCCGAGTGCACGTCCCCGCCGTCGAGTACGACCCGAACACCTTCGAACCCCTCGACGAGCTGGTCGACGTCGGCTCCGAGGGCACGGTGCTGAGCTGGTCGTGGGCCCCGCAGCCCCTGGAAGGCCAGCCGCTGGAGCACGCGTTCGGTTGGGCGCTGATCCGGCTGGACGGCGCCGACACCCCGCTGCTGCACGCCGTCGACGCCGGAGCGGCCGACCGGATGCGCACCGGGATGCGGGTGCGCGCCAGGTGGTCGGCGGAGCCGGTCGGCGGCATCCGCGACATCACCTGCTTCGACCCGGTCGACGGCGACGCCGCACCGCCGTCGCCCGCGTCGGCGGACGCGGACGAGCCGGTCACCACCCTGACCACGCCGATCCACCTGCACTACCAGCACTCCGCCTCGCCTGAGGAGAGCCGCTACCTGCGCGGACTCGCAGAGGGCAGGTTGCTGGGCCAGCGCTGCCCGGCCTGCGCCAAGGTCTACATCCCGCCGCGCGGCGCCTGCCCCACCGACGGCGTGCCCACCGAAGAAGAGGTCGAGCTCCCGGACACCGGGATCGTCACGACCTTCTGCATCGTCAACGTCCCGTTCCTCGGCCAGCGCATCAAGCCGCCCTACGTCGCGGCCTACGTGCTGCTCGACGGCGCCGACATCGCGTTCCTGCACCTGGTGCTCGGCTGCGCCGCCGAGGACGTCCGGATGGGCATGCGGGTGCGCGCCGAGTGGAAGCCGCGCGCGGAATGGGACTCGACGCTGCAGAACATCGACCACTTCACCCCGACGGGCGAGCCCGACGCGCCGTACGAGTCGTACGCGCACCACCTGTGAGCGCGCGGGCCCGCTGGAGATCCGAACATCGTGAGGGAGCGCGAGAATGACCGAGAGCGATGTCGCCGTCGTCGGGTTCGCCCAGGCGCCGAACGTCCGCGCCACCCACGGCACCACGAACGGCGTCGAGATGCTGGTGCCGGTCTTCGACGAACTGCTCGACGGCACCGGGTTGTCCAAAAAGGACATCGGGTTCTGGTGCTCCGGCTCGTCGGATTACCTGGCGGGGCGCGCGTTCTCGTTCATCGCGGCGATCGACGCGATCGGCGCGTTCCCGCCGATCAACGAGTCGCACGTGGAGATGGACGCGGCGTGGGCGCTCTACGAGGCGTGGGTGAAGATCCGCACCGGCGAGGTGGACACGGCACTGGTGTACGGATTCGGCAAGTCCTCGGCGGGCGAACTGCGCCGGACGCTGGCGATGCAGCTGGATCCGTACTTCGTCGCCCCGCTTTGGCCGGATTCGATCGCCGTGGCCGGGTTGCAGGCCCGGCTGGGATTGGAATCCGGGCTGTTCGGCGAGGAGCAGATGGCGCAGGTCGCGGCCCGGTCCCGGGCCGACGCGCGGCAGAACCCGAACGCCCAGGTGTCCGGTGAGGAGCGGGTCGCCGATCTGCTGGAGCAGCCGTACGTGGCGGATCCGCTGCGGGCGCACGACTGCGCTCCCATCACCGACGGCGCCTCCGCAGTGCTGCTGGCGAGCGCGGACCGAGCGCGCGAGCTGCGCGACCGACCGGCGTGGATCACCGGCCTGGAGCACCGCATCGAGTCGGCGCAGCTCGGCGGACGCGATCTCACCGCGTCACCGTCCACTTCGGACGCGGCCGGGGCCGCGGGCGCGGCGGGCGTCGAAGTCGCCGAGCTGCACGCCCCGTTCAGCCACCAGGAACTGCTGCTGCGCGCGGCGATCGGGCTGGACGACTCGGTGCGGATCAGCCCCTCCGGTGGCGCGCTGTGCGGAAATCCGATGTTCGCCGCCGGGTTGTCCCGGATCGGCGAGGCGGCCGGTCGGGTCTGGTCGGGCGAGGCGGGCAAGGTGCTCGCGCACGCCACCAGCGGCCCGGCGCTGCAGCAGAATCTCGTGTGCGTGATGGAGGGCTGATGGGCAAGCAGATCGCCGCGGTGCTCGGAACCGGTCAGACCCGGCACGCCAGCCGCCGCACCGACGTGTCGATGGCCGGGTTGTGCCGCGAAGCGGTCGACCGGGCGATGGCCGACGCCGGGGTGGGCTGGGCGGACGTGGACGCCGTCGTCGTCGGCAAGGCCCCCGACCTGTTCGAGGGCGTTATGATGCCGGAGCTGATGCTCGCCGACGCGTTGGGCGCCAACGGGAAACCCATGCTCCGGGTGCACACCGCGGGCTCCGTGGGCGGGTCCACCGCGAACGTGGCCGCGAGCCTGGTGCAAGGGGGCGTGCACCGGCGGGTGCTCGCGGTCTCGTTCGAGAAGCAGTCCGAGTCGAACGCGATGTGGGCGCTGTCGATCATGCCGCCGTTCAGCATGCCGGTGGGCGCCGGCGCGGGCGGCTACTTCGCCCCGCACGTGCGCTCCTACATCCGGCGCTCCGGCGCCCCCGAGCACATCGGGGCGATGGTCGCGGTGAAGGACCGGCTCAACGGCAGCAAGAACCCGTGGGCGCACGTGCGCCAGTCCGACTTGACGGTGGAGTCGGTGCTCGCCTCGCAGGTGCTGTGGGATCCGATCCGCTACGACGAGACGTGCCCGTCGTCGGACGGCGCCTGCGCCATCGTGCTCGGCGACGAGACCGCCGCCGCGGCCGCGGCGGGACCGGTGGCGTGGATCCACGCGACCGCGATGCGCACCGAACCCACCACGTTCGCCGGGCGGGACCAGGTGAACCCGCAGGCCGGCCGGGACGCGGCGGCGGCGCTGTGGAAGCAGGCCGGGATCACCGATCCGCTGGCCGAGATCGACGTCGCGGAGATCTACGTGCCGTTCTCCTGGTTCGAGCCGATGTGGCTGGAGAACCTGGGGTTCGCCGAAGAAGGTTCCGGCTGGCGGCTGACCGAGGCGGGCGAGACCGCCATCGGCGGGCGGCTGCCGATCAACCCGTCCGGAGGAGTGCTGTCGTCGAACCCGATCGGCGCCTCCGGCATGTTGCGCTTCGCGGAGGCGGCGATGCAAGTGATGAAACGCGCGGGGGACCACCAGGTCGACGGCGCGCGCACCGCGCTCGGGCACGCCTACGGCGGCGGTTCGCAGTACTTCTCGATGTGGGTCGTGGGTTCCGATAGGCCGGGGGTGCGCTGATGAAGTTCACGTTGTCGGTGGCCATGTGCCCGCTGGACCAGCTCACCGAGCTCGCGCGGACGGCCGAGGAGCTCGGCTTCTCCGCCATCGCGCTGCCGGATTCCCTGTTCTACTCCGAGGACGTCGCCGCCGACTACCCGTACACGCCGGACGGCAAGCGGATGTGGACCGAGGAGACCCCGTGGACCGATCCACTGGTCGCGGCGGCGGCGATGGGCGCGGTGACCGAGCGGATCCGGTTCTACACCTCCGTGCTCAAGCTCGGCCCGCGAAACCCGGTGCTGCTGTCCCGGCAGGTCGCCTCGGTGGCCGCGCTCACCGGTGACCGATTCGGGCTCGGCATCGGCATCGGCTGGACGCCGGAGGAGTTCGAGTGGTGCGGCGCGCCGTTCGAACGGCGCGGTCCGCGGGTGGACGAGGCGATCGAGGTGCTGCGGCTGATCCTCGGCGGCGGCATGGTCGAGCACCACGGCGAGTTCTTCGACTTCGACCGCCTCCGCGTCTCCCCCGCGCCCGGCGGCAAGGTGCCGATCTACATCGGCGGGCACACCGAGCGGGCGCTGCGCCGGGCCGCGCTGCGCGGGGACGGCTGGTCCTCGGCGATGATGCGGCTCAGCGAGCTGCGCGGCACCATCGACCGCCTCGCCGAGCTGCGCGCCGAGCACGGCCGCGCCGGCGAACCGTTCGAGATCCAGGCGGTGTGCATCGACAAGTTCGGCCTGGACGGCTACCGCGAGCAGGCCGAGGCCGGGGTGACCGACGCGATCGTGGTGCCGTGGGTCCTGGAGGGCCACGGCTTCGACGCCGACGTCGACATCAAGAAGGACTCCCTCGCGCGCTTCGCCGACGACGTCATCCGCAAGTTCTGAGCCGCCGCCCCGCCACGGACCCGAGAGGTGCCCCATGCACGCCGACGTCGTCTGGAAAGCCACCACCGCCGAGCACCCGGCCCGCCGGGCGGCGCGCGCCTCGATGGACGCCGTGGTGCGCGGGGCCAAGCAGGAATGGCTCGCGCTGTTCGCCCCGGACGCCGTGATCCAGGACCCGGTGGGCGAATCCCCGCTGGACCCCACCGGGCTCGGGCACCACGGCAGGGAGGGGATCGAAGCGTTCTGGGACTCGGTGATCTCCACCGCGGAACGCCTCGTTTTCCACGTCCTCGACTCGTTCGCCGCCGGAGACGAGGTGGCCAACACCGGCTTCATCCGCACCCACCTGCCCGACGGCTCCGTCATGGACGCCGAAGGCGTGTTCGTCTACCGGGTCGACGACCAGGGCAGGCTCGTGTCCATGCGAGCCTTCTGGGAATTCGACCGAGCCATGACGACACTGCACAAACCCTGACTTCTCTTCGGTCCTGAGCCGCAGATGGCCGGGTGGCGGAACCTCAGCGGTTTCCTCGCTGCGGGATCTTTTTCCCGAGTGGCTCCGCCACGAGGGAAAAAGCCGTCCTCGCGAGGACAGCGATTTCGCTGTGTAGGGCTGCTACATGAGAAATCGATCCCGCAGCGAGGAAGCCGCTGAGGTTCCGCCGAGCGACCCACTACGCAGGTCATTCCGAAAGGACCGCTCACCCGTCGAAGCGGCGGCGGGCTCCTTCGATGTGGTGGAAGTGCTGGTGCGTCCAGTCGCACATCCAGTGGACCGTCTTGCGCAGGTCGCGGCCCGGCTCGGTGAGGGCGTACTCCACGCGCGGCGGCACGGTCGGGTGCACGGTCCGCTCCACGAGACCGTTGCGCTCCAGCATGCGCAGGTTCTGGGTGAGCATCTTGTGGCTGATGCCCTCGACCTCCGCGCGCAGTCCGGTGAAGCGCAGGGTCCGCTCCCCCAGCGCGTCGATGATCAGCAGCGCCCACTTGTTCGCGATGTCGGAGAAGATCTCCCGCGCCAGCGAGTCGGCGCGCGTCAGGTCCGCGTCCTCGGGCGTGCCTTTGAGCTGCTTGGTCACCATCTGGTTCCTCGGTCACTGGAAAGTGCGTTCTTCCTCGTCATCGCACACTCTCCTATGGTTCCCGAGTAACCACAAGAGACCGGACCGCGCGGTCCGGACGAGCCCGCGGGCTCAGCACGAGGAGGCGCGCAACATGACCATCAACCTGGTGAACCCGGACGGGTTGCCGACGGTCGACCTCTACCGGCAGGTCTCGGTCGCCACCGGATCGAAGCTGGTCTTCATCGCCGGCCAGGTCGCCCGCGACGCCGACGGCGGCCGGGTCGGCGAGGGCGATTTCACCGCCCAGGTCGAGCAGTGCTACCTCAACATCGGCACCGCGCTGGAGGCGGCCGGAGCGACGTTCGACGACGTGGCGAAGCTGACCGCGTACCTCGTCGACTGGACGCCCGAGAAGTTCCCGCTGTTCGAGGAAGGAGTGGCTCGCGCCGCGGCGAAGCTCGGCACCACCCCGCTCCCGCCGTTCACGGGCATCGGCGTCGCCGCCCTCGCCGAGCCGGACATGCTCGTCGAGGTCGAGGCCACCGCCGTCATCGACGGCTGAGCGCTCCCTCCGCAGGGAGGGAGCGCTCACCTGGACCGCACGGCTCACCGGTAGCGGACTTGGAACTCCTTGATGCCGTTGAGCCAGCCGGAGCGCAACCGACGCGGTTCGGCGACCTTCTTGATGCCGGGCATCTGCTCCGCGATCGCTTTGAAGATCAGGTCGATCTCCAGCCGCGCCAGGTTCGCCCCCAGGCAGTAGTGCGCGCCGGTGCCGCCGAAGCCGACGTGCGGGTTCGGATCGCGGGTGACGTCGAAGCGCTCCGGGGCGTCGAAGACTTCGGGGTCGAAGTTCGCCGAACTGTAGAACATCGCCACCCGGTCGCCCTGCTTGATCGGCGTGCCGCGCAGTTCGACGTCGGCGAGGGCGGTGCGCTGGAACGACATCACCGGCGTCGCCCACCGCACGATCTCGTCGGCGGTGGTGGCCGGGCGCTCGGCCTTGAACAGCTCCCACTGCTCGGGGTGCTCCAGCAGCGCGTGCATGCCGTGGGTGATCGCGTTGCGGGTGGTCTCGTTGCCCGCGACGGCCAGCAGCAGCACGAAGAAGCCGAACTCGTCGTCGTTGAGCTTGTGCCCGTCGACATCGGCGTTCACCAGCTTCGTCACGATGTCGTCCATCGGGCAACCGCGGCGCTGCTCGGCCATGTTCATGCTGTAGCCGAGCAGTTCGGTCGCGGCCGTGGTCGGGTCGATCTGGTATTCCGGGTCGTCGTAGGCGATCATCTGGTTGGACCAGTCGAAGATGTCCTTGCGGTGCTCCTGCGGGATGCCCAGCAGTTCCGCGATGGCCTGCAGCGGCAGTTCGCAGGCCACGTCGGTGACGAAGTCCCCGGTCTCACCGGCGACGGCCGCGGACACGATGCGTTCGGCCCGTTCGTTGAGCGCCGCGCTGAGGCCGTTGATGGCGCGCGGCGTGAACCCGCGGGAGACGATGCTGCGCAGCTTGGTGTGCTCGGGCGGGTCCATGTTGAGCAGGATCAGCCGCTGCATCTCGATCTGCTCGCGGTTCATCTCCTCGTTGAACCGGGTGATCGCGGTGTTCTCCCAGGAGGAGAACACCTCGCTGCGACGGGAGATCTCCTTGACGTCGGCGTGCTTGCTCACCACCCAGTAGCCCTCGTCGTCGTACCCGGCTTTGCCACGCGGAGTCGGGTTCCACCACACCGGAGCGGTGCGCCGGAGTTCGGCGAACTCCTGCATCGGCAATCGCTCGGCGTAGAGGTCTGGGTCGGTGAAGTCGAAGCCGGCCGGGATGTGGGGGGAGACCACGGCAACCTCCTGCGGTCCGCACGGAGCCACGAGATCAATAAAGAGAACTTGTTCTATGTGAACCGAACCATAGCGCCCCGGATAAGTAAACCCCAGTAACCAGGGCGATGTCCGCCAATCAAGGGGCGATGACACTACGCACTCCGGCGGTCCATCACCCCGCGCCCAGATCCTTGCCGCATGCGAGAACACGTTCTACATTCGTACTCGGCTGTTCGCACCGAGGGGAGAAGACCGTGGGCAATCCGGTGATCGTGGACGCGGCGCGCACTCCGATCGGCAAGCGCCGGGGCTGGCTGTCCGGCCTGCACCCGGCAGAGGTCCTCGGGGCGGCGCAACGCGGCCTGCTGGAACGCACCGGCCTCGCGCCCGAACTCGTCGAGCAGGTCATCGGCGGTTGCGTCACGCAGGCCGGGGCTCAGGCGGGAAACCTCACCCGCACCGCCTGGCTGCACTCCGGACTTCCGGAGCAAGCGGGCTGCACGACGATCGACGCGCAGTGCGGCTCGGCACAGCAGGCCACCCACCTGATCGCGGGCCTGATCAGCACCGGCGCCATCGATTTCGGCATGGCCTGCGGCGTGGAGGCGATGAGCCGGGTGCCGCTGGGCGCCAACATCGGCTCCGACGTGGGCCGTCCCAGACCCGATTCCTGGGACATCGACATGCCGAACCAGTACCTGGCCGCCGACCGCATCGCCGCGCGCCGCGGGTTGAGCCGGGCCGACATCGACCGGTTCGGGGTGCGTTCGCAGCAGCGCGCCCGCGCCGCGTGGGACGACGGCCGGTTCGCCCGCGAGATCGTGCAGACCCGCGCGCCCGTGCTCGACGGCGACGGCGCCGCCACCGGCGAGACGACCCTCGTCACCCGCGACCAGGGCCTGCGCGACACCAGCGAACAGGCGCTGGCCGCACTGAAACCCGTGCTGGAGGGCGGATCGCACACCGCGGGCACCGCCTCGCAGATCTCCGACGGCGCCGCGGGAGTGCTGCTGGCCGACGCCGACCGCGCCCGCGCCCTGGGCCTGCGCCCGCGCGCCCGGATCGTCGCGCAATGCCTCGTCGGCGCCGAGCCCTACTACCACTTGGACGGCCCGGTGCAGGCCACCAGCCGGGTGCTCGAACGCAGCGGGATGAAGATCGGCGACATCGACCTGTTCGAGGTGAACGAGGCGTTCGCCTCGGTCGTGCTGTCCTGGGCCGACGTGCACCGCCCCGATTGGGATCGGGTCAACGTCAACGGCGGCGCCATCGCGCTGGGCCATCCGGTCGGCAGCACCGGCGCCCGCCTGATCACCAGCGCGCTGCACGAACTGGAGCGCCGGGACGCGACGACCGCCCTGATCACGATGTGCGCGGGCGGCGCGCTGTCCACCGGGACGATCATCGAACGGATCTGAGCCCATGCACGTTCCGGAAACGGTGCCCGCCGCGCTGGACCGCGCCGCCGAGTCCTTCGGCGACGGCGAGGCGCTGGTGGACCACTCCGGTGAGCACGAGGTGCGGCTGACCTACCGGGAGCTGCGCGAACGGGTCCGCGAACTGGCCCGGTTCCTGCTCGCCGAGGACGTCCGGCCCGGCGATCGGGTCGCCTTGAACGCCCCCAACACCCACCACTGGGTCATCGCCGCGCTGGCCGCGCTGCACGTCGGCGCGGTGCTGGTCCCGATCAACACCCGGTTCACCGCCTCGGAGACGCGCGACGTGCTGGAACGCAGCTCGGCGAGCGCGCTGGTCGTGGCGGGGACGTTCCTGGGCCGTGATCGGGCGGTGGAGCTGCGCGCCGATGCGGCTAGAGACGACCGCGGCCCTGCTTCCTCCGGCAGAACCGGCTCGGCCGGGCCGATTCCCGGCCTGCCCGCGTTGCGCACCGTGCTGCGGCTGCCGGTGGAGCGCACCGAACCGCCCGTGCCCTGGTGCACGGACTGGGCGGGCGTCGGCGACCGCGCGCGATCCGTGCCCGCCCAGCGCGCGCAGGAGGTGGCCGCGAGCGTGCGCGGCACCGACCTCAGCGACATGCTCTACACCTCCGGGACGACGGGGCGCAGCAAAGGCGTGCTCAGCGCGCACCGGCAGGCGCTCGCGGTCGCCGACGCGTGGGCCGGCCACGGCGAAGTGAACGCCGCGGACCGCTACCTCGTGGTGAACCCGTTCTTCCACAGCTTCGGCTACAAAGCGGGCATTCTCGTCTGCCTGCTGCGCGGCGCGACGATCGTGCCGATGCCGGTGTTCGACACCCGTGCGGCGCTCGACCTGGTGCAGCGCGAGCGAATCACCGTGCTGCCCGGCGCCCCGACCCTCTACCAGTCCATATTGGACGAACCGGCGCGCGCCGAGCACGACCTCTCCAGCCTGCGGCTAGCGGTGACCGGGGCGGCGTCGGTGCCCGTGGTGCTGATCGAGCGGATGCAGCGCGAGCTGAGCTTCGCCACCGTCCTCACCGCCTACGGGCTGACCGAAGCCGTCGTCGCCACCATGTGCCGGTCCGACGATGACGACGAGACCGTCGCGAACACCTGCGGCCGGCCCACCGCCGGATTCGAGCTGCGCATCGCCGACGCCGCCGGCCGCCCCGTGCCCACCGGCACCACCGGCGAGGTCCTGCTGCGCGGCCCGAACACCATGCTCGGCTACCGCGACGACCCGAAGCAGACCGCCGCCGCCATCGACGCGGACGGCTGGCTGCACACCGGCGACGTCGGCCGCGTGGACTCCCGCGGCGGCCTCACCATCACCGACCGGCTCAAGGACATGTACATCTGCGGCGGCTTCAACGTCTACCCGGCGGAGGTGGAGCAGGCGCTCGCCCGCCTCGACGGCGTCGCGGAGACCGCCGTGGTCGGCGTCGCCGACGACCGCCTCGGCGAAGTCGGCAAGGCCTACGTGGTCGCGCGCTCCGGCCACGCCCTCACCGAGCACGACGTCCTGACCTTCTGCCGCGACCACCTGGCGAACTACAAGCTCCCCCGCCACGTCGAGTTCCGCCCCGCCCTCCCCCGCAACCCCAGCGGCAAAGTCCTCAAACACGAACTGCGGTGAACGGCGGGCGGCGTTTTGATTCGACGCAGACGTTCCCGCGCGCATGCGGCTTCCGGTCGATCGCAGACCGCTAACGTCATGTTCTTCTCCAATGACCAACCCGGAAGATCATGACCAAGACCTCACCCAAATCAGACCACGGACGCGTCGCGCATCGATCCCAGGCGCCGCGACCACCCACCCTGATCAAGCAATCGACACGCCACGGGCGCCGACTCGGCACTTGGGGATGGCTGGCCCTCCTACTGGGCTCGGCGATCATCGGAAACACCCTCGATTTCACAACCCGATCGGGGTCCATAATCATGACAGTCGGCGTGGCGCTGACCGTTCTCGGGACTGTGGCGGTGCGGCGCTCCCGAGGACACCTGACACGAGTACTCCCCAGCCTCTCCGGCATTCCCGATGACCAGCGCATCGTGCTGTTCCTGCGCGCCTTCGCCGACGACAAGGGATTCGGCAGAATGGCCGGTTTCGGTTTTCGCCGAATGTGGGAGTGGCTGACGAATCCGAATCACGACGAGTTCTACACCGAAGAGGAACAAGTCGCCCGCGCCGTCGATCGGTTCGGGCAGCTGGTCGCGCTGGGGCGGCCGGGCGACACGATTCCGCCGCCTGGCGCGCAACGCAGCTACCCCGGCGACGGATCGTGGCAAGGCGAGGTGCTGGCGGCACTCGCCCGAGCTCGACTCGTTCTGCTGACCGCGGGCCCCGGCGGCAACCTCGCTTGGGAGGTCGAGCAGGTGATCCGGCGCGATGAACCGACGCGTCTGGTGATCCTGATCAGCCACAACAAACTGGCTTACGCGGATTTCGCAGCGAAGCTGGGGCCTCGATTCCCCCGCGGACTACCGGAACCGCCGAGGTCCAAGATCGGGCAATGGATCCTGCGGGGCCGGTTCGTCCACGCAGCGATCTGGTTCGACTCGGACTGGACCCCGCACTTGGAGATGCTGGACGGCAGGTTCCCGCTGATCGGCATCCTGCGCCGCACGCAGCGCGCCATCCCACGCGCGTTGCGTCAGCTCTACCTCCGGGAAGGCCTGACGGTGCGACGCAAACGGCCGATTCCGCCACCCCGCCCGAATTCGGTCCAAAACAGCATCGCACTCTTCACCGTTCTCTGGTGCTATCCTTTCGCCTTCGTCATCAGCACCGGCCAGGAAAGCCCTTACATCACCATACTCGGTTTGACCCATCTGCTATTGCCATTAGCCTTCTGGACCTATCGAATTTGGCGCGGTGGGCCGTACGCAATCATGACGATGCAAATGTTCGGACTAGGCTTATCCTTTGCCCTGATAACCAGCTTGTTAACGATTTCCGATTCCATTTCAGGAAGCATTCTGTCTACGATTCTCGCTGGAATATTCCTGTTTCCACTGTGCCTGCCCGGTCTCCTGCTGGTCCGGCACGACGCCAGGATGTGGATTCAGGCGTGCGCGTGAACGCCTCCTTGCCGCTGTCCACGCTGGCAGGAGAGAACGTCGCCGCTCGCCGACTCGGGCTACCCGTCGCCCTGCCAGTCCGCTTATCGGGCGTCGGTGCCGAAGCAGCAGTCCTACCTGTGGTCAGTCCGACTCAAGGCTTCCTGGCCACGTCGAGTCCGCCCCAACCTCCTCCGCCGCCTGACGGCAAGGGCCTCAGGCACGAGCTGCGGCAAGCCGGCGGACCGGAGTCGCGACCAGGGTCAGTGCTGGATCAGGCCGCCGATGGGGACGGGATCGACGTGGCCGGTCGCCGGAGCAGCCCACGCCAAGGCGAGGCCGACGTCCACCAGAGAGGAGCGGCGGAGGCCAACGATATCCGGGATCGGTGTCCACGCCGGCTCGCTCGTCGCACCGTTCGGCTCCGGCCGCGGCTCGCCGCCGGTGATGCGGACTCGGTAAAAGACACCGACGTTCTGGTGCGCTCCCTGGCCGGGAACCCAGCGCTCGTCTCCGGGAATCATCCTCGAATCGATACCGAGAAGGCGCTCGACCACCGCGTCACAACCTGTTTCCTCCGCTACTTCCCGGACCACCGCGTCGAACGGGCCCTCGCCGTGCTCGACCCCGCCGCCCGGAAGGCTCCAGGTGTGCGCACCGTTCGGTTCCGCGCAGCGGACGAGCAGCACTCGGCCCTCCTCCTCGCACACCGCGTACGCGGCCAACCGGGTGCTCATCTCCGCACCATATAAGGGCAACCCCGAATCATCTCGAAGCCCGCAGCGGGACCGGCCCGCCGGAAACCCCGGGAAGCTGACGCGGATCCGCCACGATCTCTCGACGTCGTCGGCGAACCTGGCGCACGGTCAGAACTCGAGGTTCACCCAGTGCCCCGGATCCCGCACGGCTACGGCATTCGACCGCGCAGGAATCGCTAGCGTCGGGTTCTGGCAACGAAAACTCATTTGGACGATGATGATTGACACTTCACCGAAAACCGCACCGAAACCAGCCCCTCGCCGCTCACGAGCACCGCGACCAGCTGCACTGATCGAGCAGTCAACGCGAAAAGGCCGACGGCTGGCAACCCTCGGCTGGCTCGGGTTGATCTTGGGTGCAACGCTCTGCGGGAGAACGAACTCCGTCGGCGGAGCGACGGTTCTTGTCGTGATAACCGGACTTCTCCTGGCCATAGCCGGCTTGGTCGCCGTGCTGCGCTCCCGTGGGCACCTGACGCGAGTCCTTCCCAGCCTCGCGGGTATACCGGACAGCGACCGGGTCGTACTCTTCCTCCGGGCGTTCTCCGACGATCGAGGGTTCGGCAAGATGGCAGGATTCTCCCTTCGCCGCATCGGGGAATTGATCACGAACCCCACCCACGAAGAGTTTCGCACCGAAGAGGAGCAGGTCGCACGCGCCGTGGACCGCTTCGGACGAATGGTCGCGCTGGGAGATCCGGCGGACCGAATGCCACGACCCGGCGCCGAACGGAGCTACTCTTCAGATGAATCTTGGCAACAAGAGGTGCTGGCGGCGCTGGGCCGCGCTGATCTGGTCCTCTTGACCGCCGGCCCTGGCGACAACCTCGCCTGGGAGGTCGACCAGGTGCTTCACCGCAACGATCCGACTCGCCTAGTGATCCTCATCAGCCACAGGCGGCACCAATACGAAGAATTCGCGGACACGCTCGGGTCGCGCTTCCCCGCAGGACTTCCGCGGCTGCCGAAATCCAAGATCCGGAACTGGATCTTTCGCGGACGGTTCGTCCACGCGGCGATCTGGTTCGATGCCGCGTGGAACCCGCACCTGGAAATGCTGGACGGCAGGTTTCCGTTGATCGGCTCGTTGCGCCGCACCCAACGCGCCATCCCCCGTGCACTGCGCGAGCTCTACCTGGGGAACGGCTTGACAGTTCGGCGCACACGTCCGGTCCCCCCACCCCGCCCATGGTCGGTCAGGATCAGCGTGATGATATTCACCGCTCTCTGGATCACCGCCATCACTGTCCCGATCGCCTTTTTCACGCTGATTCCGACTTTGCTCGGCGCGTCCACGGCGGAAACTTCACTCGTCAGCGTCGTCTTCTCCCTTGCACTGGTGTTGAGCCCGATCGCTTGCTTGCTTGCAGTGTGGACGTATCGCGTGTGGCGTGGCGGGCCTCTGGCCATCGTGACGATGCAGACAGCGAACCTGGCCCTGGTGTTCTCCCTGGTCACCTCCCTCGTCTCAGTCGCCAACAGCAACCTTCTGGCACTGCTCCTCTTCTCGATCCCGGCATTGCCGTTGTTGCTGCTTCTCTCCCTCCCTGCCCTGTTGCTCCTCCGGCACGACGCTAGGAAGTGGATCCAGGCCTGCGCATGACCACTCGCGCGACGGAACGATTCACCACGCACGTGCCGACTCCCCGCATCGCGACGGGAACACTTCGGGGCCGGGGACAGGAGCGCTACGGCGATGCAGCTGTGCGAGTCGTCCCGGCCCGCCGGGCCGGGACGAGCACGTCGGCGCGAGAGATTCGACACCGTCGACAGCTGATTCGTAGTCCCCTTTCCCTTGCCATGAGGAGAACGTCCGGATGTCGAGCGATGATGAAGTGAGAGCAGTCCCCCTTGCCGACTCTGATTTCCCGGCGCTCTACCAAGCTTCCGACCTGGCGTCGCAGTCGAAGCAGCGGGCCTATTTGCGGTCGGTCCGGGCAGGCTTGGTTCTCGCGGTCCTGGCCGCTGCTTGCGGGGCGGTACCGGGCCAGGACGCCCCGGAAACAGTGGACTTCTTCGCAGTGGTCACGGCACTGGCCTTCGTCGGTGCGCTCGCGGTGGAGCTGTCGGTGTTCGGGTCGCGGGCGGACAAGACCTGGTACGAGGGCCGGGCACTTGCGGAGTCCACCAAGACCTTGACTTGGCGCTACGTCGTCGGAGCAGACCCGTTCCCCGTGGACGCCCCGACTCAAGTCGCCGACGACGTCTTCTTGGCGCGCATCCGCAACCTGCAACACGACCTGCCGAACGTCGAGGTGCTGCCCAGCAGGAGCGGGACGACCATCAGCGACCGGATGCGGCAGCTTCGATCCGCGTCGCTCGCAGAACGCAAAGACGCCTACCTCACGGGGCGGCTGCTCGATCAGCAGAGTTGGTACGCGGCCAAGGCCGAATTCCACCACCGCCGTGCCTCGATCTACCGAACGTTGACGCTGCTGCTGGAGGTCCTGGGCATCGCGGTCGCACTGAGCAAGGCGGTCGGTGTCATCGATTTCGATCTCGCCGGTGTCGTCGCGGCCTGCGTGTCGGCGTTCGCCGCGTGGAGCGCGACCCGACAGCACCAGACAACCGGGACGGCATACGTGGTGACCTCCCACGAGCTAGGAGTGATCAGTGATCTGCTGCAGCGGGACATGACCGAAGCGGAATGGGGCGCGGCGGCGTCCGACGCGGAAGCGGCGATCAGCAGGGAACACACCACGTGGCGAGCGAGTCACGCCGGACAGTGACCACCTGGCGAACTACAAGCTC
The DNA here is from genome assembly GCF_053592695.1 of Saccharopolyspora sp. NPDC002578. NCBI lineage: Bacteria > Bacillati > Actinomycetota > Actinomycetes > Pseudonocardiales > Pseudonocardiaceae > Saccharopolyspora > Saccharopolyspora sp. NPDC002578. Next base: position 17,813 of record NZ_JBSFWJ010000009.1, read on the forward strand.
CCCCGCCACGTCGAGTTCCGCCCCGCCCTCCCCCGCAACCCCAGCGGCAAAGTCCTCAAGCACGAACTCCGGTGAGATGGGTTCAGTGCTGGAGCAGGCCGCCGGTGGGGACGGGGGCCACGTGGCCGGTGGCCGGGGTGGTCCGGGCCAGGGCGAGGCCGACGTCGACCAGGGAGGAGCGCCGGAGGTGGGCGATGTCCGGGATCGGCGTCCACATCGGTTCGCTCGTCGCGCCGTTCGGCTCCGGTCGTGGTTCGCCACCGGTGATGCGGACTCGGTAGAAGACGCCGACGTTCTGGTGCGGTTCCCGGCCGGGAACCCAGCGCTCGGCCGCGGGGATCACTCGCGAGTCGACGCCGAGCAGGCGCTCGACCACCGCGTCGCAGCCCGTTTCCTCGGCCACTTCCCGGACCACCGCGTGGAACGGGTCCTCGCCGTGCTCGACCCCGCCGCCCGGAAGGCTCCAGGTGTGCTCGCCGTTCGGTTCCGCGCAGCGCACGAGCAGCACCCGGCCGTCCTGCGCGCACACCGCGTACGCGGCCAGCCTGGTGCTCATCCCGACATCGTAGGAGGCCGTCTCGGCGCCTGGACCAAGACGACCGCCACGACCGCCGAGGGCGGTGACGTCCAGCGCTCGACGTCCGGGTCCCCCGCGGCCGAAGTGCGACCCCTCAACCCACGACGGTGATCTGCGGTTCGTGGCGGACGGGGAAGTTGACGGAGTTGGCGATGAAGCAGTTGCGGTGGGCCAGTTCGTGCAGCCGCTCGGCCTTCGCGAGCATCGACTCGTCCGCCACCGTCACCTTCGGGCGGAGCACCACTTCGGTGAACCGCCCGCCACCGCCGACGCTCTCGGCCATGGTGCCGCGGACCTCGTCCTGGTAGCTCAACACCACCACGCCGGAGTTCGAGCACAACGACAGGTACGTGAGCAGGTGGCATTCCGACAACGAGGCCACGAGCAGGTCCTCCGGGTTGAGCCGGGCCGGATCCCCGCGGAACGCCGGGTCGGCGGAGGCCTCCACCCGCGGCTTGCCCGCGACCTCCACCACGTGGTCGCGGCTGAAGTCCCGGTAGGACGTCGTGCCACCTCCGGTGTTCCCGGTCCAGGTCACCGTCGCGGTGTAAGCATGAGTGTTCGGCATACTGGTTGTATACCGCATGATCGCCGCTCCAGGAAGGAGAACGCCTCCGGTATCGCCGCACCGGGCCCGGTGTCAGAGCCAGTCGTCCTGGCTCGGCCAGGCCAGCAGAGCGTCGAGGGGGCCTGCTTCGGCTCGGACGCCCGCGTAGGCGCCTCGGTAGAACAGCAGGGGGTTGCGGGCGTCGCCCTCGCCGAGCGCCTGCACCCGGCCGATCACGACGTAGTGGTCGCCCGCTTCGTGGACGGCTTCGACCGTGCAGTCCGCCCAGGCGAGGACGTCGTCGAGCACGGGTGAACCGGACGGGCCGGGGTGCCAGCCGACCTCGGCGAACTTGTCGACGCCGCCGCGGCCGAACACGGTGCTCACCGCTTCCTGCCGATCGGCGAGCACGTTCACGCAGAACCGCCCGGATTCGGCCAGCAGCGGCCAGGTCCGCGAACTCCGGCCGGGGCAGAACAGCACCAGCGGCGGCTCCAGCGACAACGCCGCGAACGACTGGCAGGTGAACCCGACCGGCCGCTCCCCGTCCATCCCGGCCACCACGGTGACCCCGGTGCAGAACCGCCCGAGCACCCGCCGAAACCTGACCTGATCAAGCCCGGCCGAACCGCTTTCCCCCGCCACCTCGACGTCTCCGGCCATGACGAACAAGACCTCCCACGTTCATCTTCCGATCTTGTCAGCGGCGAAGCCGCTGAGCAGTGACCAGCTAGCGCAAGCCGGCCACCCGCGGGTTCTCAGTCTTCTCGCGAGGACGGCTTTTTCCCTCGTGGCGGAGCCACTCGGGAAGAAGATCCCGCAGCGAGATGACGACTGAGGTTCCGCCACCCGACCCGCTACGCAGGCCGCATCACCCCTGCATCCCGATGCTGAAGTCGTGGCCCCAGAGGCTGACCGCGGTGCTCTCCCGCGCGATCCAGTCCTCGTCCTCGACCTGCCTGCCTTCGCAGCCGAATTCGACGTCGAAGCCGCCGGGCGTCTTCATGTAGAACGACAGCATCAGGTCGTTGACGTGCCTGCCGAGCGTCGCCGACATCGGCACCTTCCGACGCTGCGCGCGGTCGAGGGTCAGGCCCACGTCGTCGACGTCGGCGACTTCGACCATGAGGTGCACGATGCCGCTGGGCGTGGGCATCGGCATGAACGCGAGGCTGTGGTGGCGCGGGTTGCAGCCGAAGAAGCGCAGCCACGCCGGTTCGCCGTCCGACGGCCTGCCGACCAGTTCCGGGGGCAGCCGCATCGAGTCGCGCAGCCGGAACCCGAGCACGTCCCGGTAGAAGCGCAGTGCCGCCGCGTCGTCGTGGGTGGACAGCACCACGTGCCCGAGTCCTTGTTCCTCGGTGACGAACCGGTGCCCGTACGGGCTCACCACGCGGCGGTGCCGCAGTTCGGCGCCGTGGAAGACCTCCTGGGTGTTGCCGGAGGGGTCTTCGAAGCGGATCAGGCCGTTGACGCGGCGGTCGGCGAGGTCGGCGGCGTCGCCCTCCTTGTAGGAGACCCCGGCGGCTTCCAGGTTGCGCGCCACCTCGTGCATCTCGGCCTCGTTGGCGGCTTCCCAGCCGGTCTGGGCGAGCCGGTCGGCCTCGCCGGGCACGATCACGAGCCGCGCCGGGAAGTCGTCCATCCGGAAGTAGACGGCTTCCGGGTCGGGGCCGTCGCCTTCGATCATGCCGAGGACTTTGGTGCCGAACACCCGCCACGCCTCGACGTCGGTGGCCTCGATCCGCAGATATCCCAGCGAACGGATGCCCATCGCGCACTCCCTCGGTCGTCAGTCCAGCAAGAAGTCCTGGGTGATCCGGTTGAACTCGGCGAACTTCTCGACCTGCGCCCAGTGCCCGCAGCCGCCGAACACGTGCAGTTGCGCGCGGGGGATCAGCTTGAGCGCCAGCAGCGCGCCGTCGAGCGGGTTCACCCGGTCCTCGCGGCCCCACACCAGCAGCACCCGCTGGCGCAGGCGGTAGGCCTCCCGCCACAACATGCCCTGTTCGAAGGTCTCCGCGCGGCGGAACGACTCGCCCATGGCGCGCATCGCGGCCAGCGACTCCGGGGAGGAGGCCGCCGCGTAGCGCTGCTCGACGAGCTCGTCGGTGATCAGGGACTGGTCGTGCACCATGGTCCGCAGGAACGCTTCGAGCTTCTCCTTGCTCGGGCCGGGTGGCGCGCCGAACTCGGAGAGCCGCCGCACACCTTCGGTGGGGTCCGGCGCGAACAGGTTGATGCTCAGCCCGCCCGGTCCCATCAGCACCAGGCGCCCGGCCCGGTCGGGGTGGTCGAGCGCGAAGCGGACGGCGGTGCCGCCGCCGAGCGAGTTGCCCAACAGGTGCGCCCGGTCGAGGCGCAGCTCGTCGAACAGCTCGCGCAGGGCGGTGGCGCTGTGGGTGAAGTACTGGCCGTGCTCGGTGGGTTTGCTGGAGCCGCCGAATCCGGGCTGGTCCACGGCGATGGTGCGGAACCGCTGCGCGAAGACCTCGAAGTTGCGGCTGAAGTTGCTCCACGCCGACGCTCCAGGTCCGCCGCCGTGCAGCATCACCACCGTGTCGGGGTGCCCGGTCCCGGCCTCGTGGTACTGCAGCCGCAGGCCCGAGGGCAGTTCGGCGACGCGGGTGGTCGGCTCGGTTTCCGTTGCGGTGGCCACGAATTCTCCCATCAGACCATCGAGTCCTTGATCGGCAGGCCGAACTCCCCGGTGCCGAACATGGTGTAGGCGCGCTCGGGGTCGTTGGCCGCGTGGACGCGGCCGGCGTGCGCGTCGCGCCAGAAGCGCTGGATCGGGGTGCCGCTGGCCAGGGCCCGGCCGCCGGAGTTCTCGAAGAGCCGGTCGATCGCCTCGATGGACCGGGCGGTGCCGCGGACCTGGTCGCGGCGGGCGCGCAGCCGCAGCGCCATCGGGACCTCCTGGCCGGCCTTGAGCAGTTCGTACTCCTCGGAGATGTTGCGGGTCAGCTGCAGCCAGGCCGCGTCGATCTCGCTGGCGGCCTCGGCGATCCGCACCTTCGCGAACGGGTCCTCCTTGGACTTCTCCCCCGCGTAGGCCGCCCGCACGCGCTTGCCCTGGTGCTCGACGTGCGCGTCGTAGGCGCCCTGGGCCATCCCGATGATCGGTGCGGTGATCGTCGTCGGGTGCACCGTGCCCCACGGCAGCCGGTACAGCGGCGAGGTGTTGATCTCGTGGCCGGGGCACCGCGTCTCGGTCATCGCCATGAAGCTCAGCGCCCGGTGCGCGGGGACGAACACGTCGTCCACGACGATGTCGTTGCTGCCGCTGCCGCGCAGGCCCACGGTGTCCCACACGTCGTCGATCCGGTAGTCGCCCAGCGGCAGCAGGTAGGTGCAGAAGTCGACGGGTTCGCCCGCGTCGTTGTAGGCGGGTCCCCCGACGAACGCCCACCGGGCGTGGTCGCAGCCGGAGGAGAAGCTCCACCGCCCGGACAACCGGTAGCCGCCGTCGACCAGCTTCGCCTTGCCCATCGGCGCGTACGAGGACGACACGAGCGTGCTCGCGTCCTCGCCCCACACCTCGTCCTGCGCATGCGCGGAGAACAGGGCGAGGTGCCACGGGTGGACGCCGATGATGGAGGCGACCCAGCCCGTCGAGCCGCACGCGCTGCCGATGAGCCGCACCGCGGTGTAGAAGTCGACGGGGTCGGCCTCGTAGCCGCCGTGCCGCGCCGGTTGGAGCAGCTTGAAGAAGCCGGTCCGCTGCAGCTCCTCGATCGATTCCTCAGGGACCCGGCGGGCGTCCTCGGCCTTCTGCGCGCGTTCGCGCAGCACCGGGAGCAACTGCCGCACTTCCTCGATGACCCGTTGGCCGTCCTGGTCGCTCATCCAAGCGCTCCCGTTCCCGCACCCGCCGCACGAGCACGATGTGGAACCCGTTCCGCCGCAGAACCGGTGGACCGGAGCGGATTGCTGCTCCGCGAAGTTCCCTGATCGGCGATCACAACGCGGCCAATACTAGAACATGTTCTCGTTAGTGTCGAGCACTCCGCCGGGCCACCCGAGCCGAGAAAGCCGCAGCACGCTCCAGCCCCGTCGAATCGAAACGTCCATTGTGGATAGAATGATCGAAAGGTTGTACCGAATGATCTTTTGATCGTTGTCCTGTCAGCGGCCCGGAGCCGCTGAGCAGCGACCACCAGAGCAAGCCGACCACCGGCGGGTTCTCAGCGGTTTCCTCGCGAGGACAGCTTTTTCCCTCGTGGCGGAGCCACTTGGAAAAAAAGATCCCGCAGCGAGGAAACCGCTGAGGTTCCGCCACCCGACCACTACGCAGGTCATCCGGAAGAGGCCAGTTCCAAGGCGAGGGTGATGAGTTGGTCCTCTTGCCCGCCGACGAGCTTGCGCTCCCCCGCGCGCACCAGCAGGTCCCCGGCGTCCACGCCGTAGCGCTCGGCCTGGCGTTCGGCGTGCTTGAGGAAGCTGGAGTACACGCCCGCGTAGCCCATCATCAGCGCCGAGCGGTCCAGCAGGCACTCCTGCGGCATCGCCGGGCGCACCACGCGCTCGGCGGCGTCGGCCATCGCGAAGAAGTCCACGCCGGTGCGGATGCCCAGCTTGTCGCACACCCCGACGAACGCCTCCACCGGAGTGTTGCCCGCGCCGGCGCCGAACCTGCGGGCGCTGCCGTCGATCTGCACCGCGCCCGCCCGCGCGGCGGCGATGGAGTTGGCCACCGCCACGCCGAGGTTCTCGTGCCCGTGGAAGCCGACCTGGGCGTCGTCGCCGACTTCGGCGACGATGGCCGCGACCCGGTCGGCGACCTGCTCCAGCACCAGCGCACCGGCCGAATCGACCACGTACACGCACTGGCAGCCCGCGTCGACCATGATCCGCGCCTGCTTCGCCAGCGATTCCGGCGGCTGGGAGTGCGCCATCATCAGGAAGCCCACGGTCTCCAGCCCGCGCTGCCTGGCGAGCCGGAAGTGCTGCTCGGAGACGTCGGCCTCGGTGCAGTGCGTGGCGATCCGGCACACCGCGGCGCCGTTGTCCTGCGCCCGGACGATGTCGTCGAGCACGCCCACGCCGGGCAGCATCAGGAACGCGATCCGGGCGTGCACGGCGGTGCGGGCCGCGAGCGCGATCAGCTCCTGCTCCGGGGTGCGGGAGAAGCCGTAGTTGAACGACGAGCCGCCGAGCCCGTCGCCGTGGGTCACTTCGATCACCGGCACCCCGGCGCCGTCGAGCGCGGTGACGATGTCACGCACCTCGTCGGCGGTGAACTGGTGGCGCTTGTGGTGCGAGCCGTCGCGCAGCGACGTGTCGGTCACCCGCAGGTCCAGCGATTCGGAGAACGTCCTGGGCAGCTCGGTCACGAGATTCGCTCCTCTGCGGTGTCCGGCCGCGCGCCCGCTCGGACGAGCTCCTCGCCCACGCGAACGGCGGCGGCGGTCATGATGTCGAGATTTCCGGAGTACGGCGGCAGGAAGTCCCCGGCGCCGGCGACCTCGACGAAGGTGGCGACGCGGACGTGGTCGTCGGCGGCGTCGAACTGGGGCTCGCCGAGCAGGCGGTAGCCGGGGACGTACTCGGCGATCTCCCGGGCCATGCGGGTGATGGACTCGCCGATCGCGTCGGTGTCGGAATCCGGTGCCACGGCGCAGAAGATGGTGTCGCGCATGATCATCGGCGGGTCCGCGGGATTGAGCACGATGATCGCCTTGCCGCGCTCGGCGCCGCCGATGGTCTCGATGCCCAGGCCGGTGGTCTTGGTGAACTCGTCGATGTTCGCGCGGGTACCGGGGCCCGCCGACACGGACGCGACCGAGGCGACGATCTCCGCGTAGCTCACCGGCGCGACGCGGGACACCGCGTGCACCATCGGGATCGTCGCCTGGCCGCCGCAGGTGATCAGGTTGACGTTGGGCGCCTCCAGGTGCGCGCCGATGTTCACCGGCGGCACCACCGGCGGACCCACCGCGGCCGGGGTGAGGTCGATCGCGCGGATGCCCGCGCTCGCGTAGCGGGGCGCGTTCGCGCGGTGCACTCCCGCCGAGGTGGCCTCGAAGACCAGGTCCGGCCGGTCGTCCTGCGCCAGCAGCCAGTCCACCCCGTCAGCGCTGGTGCGCACGCCGAGATCGGCCGCCCGGCGCAGCCCTTCGCTCGCCGGGTCGATGCCGATCATCCAGCGGGGTTCGACCACCGGGGACCGGCTCAGCTTGTAGAGCAGGTCGGTGCCGATGTTTCCGGATCCCACGATCGCCGCGGTCGCCTTGCCTGGACTCATCATCAAGCTCCTCGCACCCTCGTCGGTCTGTTCCTGGTCACCGGAAGGACGCGGACACCGCGCCGAGCTGGTGGCCGCCGGTGCCGAACTCGGCTTCGAAGCGCTGCCCGGAGGCCACGTCGACGGCCCTGGTGCACGATCCGGGCAGCACCACGTGCCCGGCGCGCAGCCGGACGCCGAACCCGGCGACTTTCCGCGCCAGCCACGCCACCGCCGTCGTCGGATCGCCGAGCACGGCGTCCGAGCTGCCCTCGGCGATCCGGTAGCCGTCGCGGCGCAGCACCACGTCGATGGCGCGCGGGTCGACCGCGTCCGGCGCGATCCTGGCCGCTCCCAGCAGGAAACCGGCCGAGGAGGCGTTGTCGGCGATGGTGTCGGCGAGGCTGATCCGCCAGTCGGTGATGCGGCTGTCGATGAGCTCGATCGACGGCACCAGCGCCTCGGTGCCCGCCAGCACGTCCTGTTCGGTGCAGGATTCGCCGGGCAGGTCCGCGCCGAGCAGGAAGCCGACCTCCACCTCCACCCGGGGGAAGCAGTAGCGCGCCGCTTCGATCGGCTCGTCCTCGGACAGGCGCATGTCGGCGAGCAGGTGGCCGTAGTCGGGTTCGTCGACGCCCATCATCGCCTGCATCACCGGGGAGGACAGGCCCACCTTGTGCCCGACGACCTCGGTGCCGGGCAGCCTGCGGCGGATGTTGGCGAGCTGGATCTCGTAGGCGTCGACGGCGGTGAGGCGCGGGTGCGAGTCGATCAGGGGCGCGATCGGCGCCCGGTCCCGCTCGGCGTCGCGCAGCCGCAGCGCCAGCTCGTCGCGTTGTTCGCTGGTGAGCACGGTGCCTCCGGTGTCAGGTGCTTGCGGGCGGTGGACGCCCGAGGTCTCGGCGCGGTCAGCCATCGGCGTCCGTTCCCGCGAGGTGGCGGCCCGCTCGGCGTCCGGAGAACACGCAGTCGGCGAGCGAGAGGCCGCTGACGTAGGAGTTCGAGCACAAGCCCGCGGCAGTGCGGCCCGCCGCGTAGAGGCCGGGGATCGGGGCGCGGTCGTCGTCGAGCACCGCGCCGGTCGTCTCGTCGGTGACCAGCCCGCCGAGGGTCAGCATCGGGCACGGGTAGGCGACGCTGGGCCGGATGGAGATGTCGAGCAGCGTGAACGGCGGGGTGCGCAGCCGCCGCACGAACTCCGCCGGTTTGCCCGCGGGGTCTTCGCCGTCCGCCGCGCCGTCGTGCGCCTCCGCGGTCTTGCGCAAGCGCACCGGGTCGATGCCCGCGCGCACCGCCACCTCGGCGAGGGTCGGCGCGCTCACCGACCGCCCGCCCAGCAGGTGCAGCGCCTGCATCAGCTGGAACCACACGGTCTGCTCGCGCAACCGGCGCAGCGCCTCCCGCCGCAGCTCGGCGTCGATCAGCAGCCAGCCGCGACCGCCGTGGTGGTTGATCAGCGCGTCGCCGAGCGCGGCGCCGTAGCGGGATTCGTCGCAGACCCGGTCGCCGTGCTCGTCGACGAGGACCGCGCCGAGGAACGGGCTGGGCGGGGTGATGAACCGCCACGCCGAGACCTTCTCCATCTTGTCCGTCGCGCCGCCCGCCGCGGTGCCGAGCCGGATGCCGCTGCCGTCGTCGCCGCGCGTGCCCAGCGGCAGCCCGCCCCGGTACAGCGGGGCGTGGCGGCGCAGCATCTCCCGGTTCGCGACGAAGCCGCCCGCGGCGAGCACGACACCGCGCCTGGCCCGCACGCGCAGCGGGCGCGCGTGGCGCCGCTCCACCCGCTCGGCCACCGCGTGCAGGCGCTTGCCCAGCGCGGGCACGTAGAGGCCGGGTTTCGCGGCGAACTTCGCCGCCGCCCGGTGCGTGCGCCGCGCTCGGCGGGAGGCGGTGGTCAGCGACTCGCACTGCACTCCGCGGACTCGGCCGGTGGGGTCGGTGATCAGGTCGGTGCACCGGGTCTGGTCGACGATCCGCACGCCGGCGGCGCGCACCGCGGCGGCAAGCGCGGCGAACAGGACCTTGCCGGAGGTCCCGCGCCCGTAGGCGCGGTGTCCGCGCGGCGCGGGGCGGGCGACGTCGCGGAATCCGCCGGAGGCCTCGCTGCCCGAGTAGTAGAGGTAGTGGCGGTTGCTCGGATAGGAGGTCTTGTAGGGGGCCAGGCCGCTGCCGAAGGGCACGCCGCACTCCTCCAGCCAGGTGATCATCTCGGGGCTCTGCTCGCAGAACCGCCGCAGGGTGCCCTCCGACACGGCGTCGCCGGTCTCCAGCCGCAGGTACTCGTACATGTCCTCGACCGAGTCGGTGACGCCCGCTTCGCGCTGCAGGCGGGTGCCGCCGCCCGCGTAGACGACTCCGCCGGAGAGCCTGCTCGCGCCGCCTCCGGAGAACCGGTCCAGCAGTACGACCTCGGCTCCGCCGCGGGCGGCTTCGATAGCGGCGCACGCGCCCGCGACGCCGAAGCCCACGACCACCACGTCCGCCCACAGCTCCTCCGTCACGACGTCCTCCGATTGAAACCGGTTCTCCATCGAGATCTCCGACCCGAGTCCATGTTTCCGGTCATCACCGTAGCGCCACTGCGGATAAAACTATAACCTGTTTCAGTATTGAGAGCGATGGAGGTGACATGAGCGCATCCGTCCCGGCACCGGACCCGGCGGGCTCCCAGGTCGACGTCGTCGTGGTGGGCAGCGGAGCCGCGGGGATGACCGCGGCGATCACCGCCGCGCGGGCGGGCCTGCACGTCGTGGTGGTGGAGAAGGCCGACCGCTTCGGCGGCTCCACGGCCCGCTCCGGCGGCGGCGTGTGGGTGCCGAACAACGAGGTGCTCGCGCGCCGGGGACTCCCGGACACCGCCGAGGCCGCCGACGCCTACCTCGACCACATCGTCGGCGACACCGCGCCCGCCGAACTGCGGCGCGCCTTCCTCGCCCACGGCCCCGCGATGCTCTCGACCGTGCTCGGCGCCACCCCGCTGCGGATGCGCTGGGTGCCGGGCTACTCCGACTACTACCCCGAAGCTCCCGGCGGACGCCCCGGCGGGCGTTCCATCGAGCCGAAGCCGCTCGACGGGCACCTGCTCGGCGACGAACTCGCCCACCTCGAACCGGACTTCACCAAGTCCCCGCGCAACTTCGCCGTCACCCAGGCCGATTTCCGCTGGCTCAACCTCGTCGCCCGCCACCCCCGCGGTGCGCTGCGCGCCGTGCGGGTCGGTGCGCGCTGGATGCTCGCCAACCTGCTGCGCAAGCGGCTGCTGGTGCGGGGCCAGGCGCTCGCGGCAGGGCTGCGGGCCGGGCTGCGCGACCTCCGGGTGCCGTTGTGGCTCGGCACCGAACTGCTCGACCTGGTCCGGGACGACGCGGGACGCGTCACCGGAGTCGTCGTGCGCCGCGACGGGCAGCGCGTCGAGCTGCACGCCCGGCGCGGCGTCGTGCTCGCCGCGGGCGGGTTCGAGCGCAACGAGGTGATGCGCAAGCAGCACCAGCGGGAACCGATCGGCACGGCGTGGACCGTCGGCGCGGCGGCCAACACCGGCGACGGCATCCGCGCAGGCCAGGAACTCGGCGCCGCGGTGGACCTGATGGACGACGCCTGGTGGGGCCCGTCCATCCCGCTGACCGGCGGCCCGTGGTTCTGCCTCGCCGAGCGCACGCTGCCGGGCTGCATCATGGTCAACGGCGAGGGCCGCCGGTTCGTCAACGAGGCAGCTCCGTACGTGGACGCGGTGCACGCGATGTACGGGCCGGGCGACGGGCCCGCGCGCAACCTCCCGACCTGGCTGATCGCCGACCAGCGCTACCGCGACCGCTACGTGTTCGCGGGCCTGGGACCGCGCCAGCCGTTCCCGAAGCGCTGGTACGCGGCCGGCGTGATCCAGCGCGCGAGCACCGTGGAGGAGCTCGCGGACAAGATCGGCGTACCGCGCGATCGGCTGCGCGGCACCGTCGACCGGTTCAACGAGCACGCGCGCGGCGGCGAGGACACCGACTTCCAGCGCGGGCGCAGCGCCTACGACCGCTACTACGGCGACCCGTTCAACCGCCCCAACCCGTGCCTGGCGACGCTGGCCGCCGCACCCTTCTACGCGGTGAAGATCGTGCCGGGGGACCTCGGCACCAAGGGCGGGCTGCGCATCGACGTGCACGCCCGCGTGCTGCGCGAGGACGGCGACCCGATCCCCGGCCTGTACGCGGCGGGCAACTCCAGCGCGGCCGTCATGGGCCGCACCTACGCCGGACCGGGCGCGACCCTCGGACCGGCCATGACCTTCGGATACCTGGCCGCGCTGCACATGGCGGACGCGACCGGCCGAGCCGAGACGGACCACGCTTCGAGCCCCGGCAGGGGCGGACGGAGGAGACAGCGATGACGCAGGCGTCGAACAACGGCGACAGCGAAGTGCGCACCATCGACGTCGGAACCCCGCCGACCAGGTTCGCCCGCGGCTGGCACTGCCTGGGGCTCGCCGAGACGTTCAAGGACGGATCACCGCACGCCGTCGAGGCGTTCGGCACGAAGCTCGTCGTCTTCCAGTCCGGCGACGGCGAGCTGCACGTGCTGGACGGTTACTGCAGGCACATGGGCGGCGACCTCAGCCAGGGCACCATCAAGGGCGACGCGGTGGCCTGCCCGTTCCACGACTGGCGCTGGTCCGGCGAGGGCCGCTGCGTCGGAATCCCCTACGCCAAGCGGATTCCGCTGCGGGCGCGCACCAAGGCGTGGATCTGCCTGGAGCGCAACAAGCAGCTGTTCGTGTGGAACGACCCGGAGGGCAACCCGCCACCGCCGGACATCGTGGTGCCGGAACTGCCCGAGGCGCACTCCCCGGAGTGGAGCAACTGGACCTGGGACTCGGAGCTGATCGAGGGGTCGAACTGCCGGGAGATCATCGACAACGTCGTCGACATGGCGCACTTCTTCTACGTGCACTACGCGTTCCCGACGTACTTCAAGAACGTCTTCGAAGGCCACATCGCCACCCAGTACCTCAACACCAAGGGGCGCCCGGACGTCGGCGGCTCGCAGTCGAACTACGCGGGCGAGGAGAACTTCGGCCGCTCGGAGGCGTCGTACTACGGGCCGTCGTACATGATCGACAGGCTGTGGAACGAGCACAAGGGCATGACCATCGAGACCATCCTGATCAACTGCCACTACCCGGTCACGGAGAACTCGTTCGTCCTGCAGTGGGGCGTGCTGGCGAAGAAGCTGCCCGGCCTCACCGACGAGCAGGCGGACAAGATGGCGGGCAAGATCGCCAAGAACACCAGCGTCGGTTTCCTGCAGGACGTGGAGATCTGGCGGAACAAGACCCGCATCGACAATCCGCTGCTGTGCGAGGAGGACGGGCCGGTGTACCAGCTGCGGCGCTGGTACGAGCAGTTCTACGTCGACGCCGCCGACGTCACCGAGGACATGGCCGGGCGGTTCGAGTTCGAGGTGGACACCACCCGCGCGAACGTCGCGTGGGAGCAGGAGGTCGCCGACAACCTCGCGCGCCGAGCGGACGGGCGGTGAGCACGGCGGGCGGCGGCTGGGCCAAGGCGCCCTCGTTCGCCGACGATCCGCGGATGCGGGCGCGGCTGCGGGAGCGCACCGCCGAGGACCGCCGAGAACAGCTCGAAGGGGGCCTGCGCCCGGTCGAGTGCACCCGGTGCGGCGCGTGCGTGCTGGCGAAGAAGAACAGCCCGTCGCACACCAGCATCCAGTGGACGGGGGCGGCGGCCCGGCAGTGCCCCGAGCTGGCGGCGCGCGCCCGCGACGGCAGCACCGCCCACGTGGAGAGCTGCGCGGACCTGCACGAGAGCATCGCCGCGTCGGTCCGGGCGGTCGAGGAGCAGGAGTAGGAGGGCGTCATGTCCGAACCTTCCGAATCCGGCGTGCACCGGTTGAAGGTCGACGAAGTCGTCGAAGAGACCCCGGATGCGATCTCCCTGGTCTTCGCCGTCCCGGACGGCGGCGAGTTCGCCTACCGGCCGGGCCAGTTCCTGACGCTGCGCGTGCCCGGCGAGCACGGCGGGTCGGTGGCCCGGTGCTACTCGCTGTCGAGCTCGCCGCACACCGACTCCGCGCCGCGGGTCACCGTCAAGCGCGTTCCCGGCGGCCACGGGTCGAACTGGTTGTGCGACAACGCGACCGCGGGGTCCATAGTGGACGTGCTGGCCCCGGACGGCGGGTTCACGCCGAAGTCGCTGGACGGGAACTTCCTGATGCTCGCCGGTGGCAGCGGGATCACCCCGATCATGTCGATCGTGCGCTCGGTGCTGGCCGGCGGCGACGGGCGGATCGTGCTGCTCTACGCGAACCGCGACGAGCAGTCGGTGATCTTCGCGGCGGCGCTGCGGGAGCTCGCCGCGCGGCACCCGGGGCGGCTCACCGTCGTGCACTGGCTGGAAACGGTGCAGGGCCTGCCGGACGAGTCGTCGCTGCGGGCGCTGGCGGAACCGTTCGCGGACCACGAGGCGTTCGTCTGCGGTCCGGGCGCGTTCATGGACGTCGCGTGCGGTGCGCTCGAACCGCTCGGCTTCGCCCGCGACCGGCTGCACGTCGAACGCTTCCTGTCCCTGGCGGAGAACCCGTTCGAACGCGGCGGCGAACCGGAGCCCGCCGAGCCCGCGCAGCCCGACGCGACCGTCGAGGTCGACATCGACGGCGCCCGCCACCGGTTCGACTGGCCGCGTCGGCAGCGGTTGCTGGACCTGCTGCTGGAACGCGGCATCGACGCGCCCTACTCGTGCAGGCAGGGTGCGTGCAGCGCCTGCGCGTGCCGCATCAGCGGTGGTGAGGTGAGCATGGTGCGCAACGACATCCTGGAGCAGGAGGACCTCGACGACGGCATCGTGCTGGCCTGCCAGTCGCTGCCGGTCACCGACGAAGTCCACGTCAGCTACGAGTGAGGGAACCGCATGCCCATCGATCCCGAGGTCGCGATCGGCGCGACCGTGGCCGCCCAGGACGTCGAGTGGAGCTCGTCCGACGTGCTGCTCTACCAGCTCGCGCTCGGCGCCGGGAACCCGCCGACAGATCCCGGTGAGCTGCGCTACGCCTACGAGCAGGACCTGCAGGTGCTGCCGTCGTTCGCGGTGGTGGCGCCGAACCTGCGCCAGTTCGAGCCGCCGACGCTGTCGTTCCCCGGCGTCGAGGTCGACCTGGCGAAGGTGCTGCACGGCGGCCAGGAGATCACCGTGCACCGCCCGTTCCCCGCCGCCGGCGGCGCGCGGGCGACGACCCGCATCGTCGACGTGCAGGACAAGGGCAAGGCGGCGGTGATCGTGCAGGAGACCACGATGACCGACGAGGACGGCCCGCTGTGCGCGGCCCGCTCGACCATCTTCGCCCGCGGCGAAGGCGGTTTCGGCGGGCACCGCGGCTCGTCGCAGCGGGCCGAACCGCCGCAGCGGGAACCGGACCTCGTCACCGACTCCCCCACCTCGCCGCAGCAGGCGCTGCTCTACCGGCTCTGCGGCGACCGCAACCCGCTGCACGCCGACCCCGCGTTCGCCGAGGCGGCCGGGTTCCCCGCCCCGATCCTGCACGGGCTGTGCACCTACGGCGTGGCGTGCAAGGCCATCGCGGACACCGCGCTCGGCGGCGAGGTGCACCGGATGTCGTCGTACGCGGCGCGCTTCACCGGGGTCGTGTTCCCCGGCGAGACCATCCGCACCCGGATCTGGGAGGAGGGCGGCGGGCGGCTGGTGGCGACGTCGTCGGTCCTGGAACGCGACGAAGCCCCCGTGCTCGGGGACATCGTCGTCACGACGACGACCTGACGGGCGGTCAGATGATCGGCGTGACCTGGTCTTCGATTCCCAGCAGGGCGCGGCCGTAGACCTCGGTCGCGATCGCGGGGTTGATCACCGCGTGCCGCCCGGCGACCTCCTGGTCGCGCCAGATCCGCTGCAGCGGGTTGGCCTCGGCGAAGCTGCCCGCGCCGCCGATGTTGAGCAGCAGGTCGAGGGCTTCGCGCGTGCGCACGGCGATCGAGCCGGTGTCCATCCGCACCCGCGCGCGGTGGAACTCCGGCATGTACTCCGGCCCGGCCGCCCAGGTGTCGATGTCCGTGGCCGCCCTGGTGAGGTGCAGTTCCGCGGTGTCGATGAGCTGCGCGGCCTCGGCCAGCTGCATCTGGGTGGACGGGGCGTGCCGGGAGTCCGCGTAGAAGGTGTAGGCGATCTTCTTGTCCTTGCCGAGCCCCTCCAGCACCGCGTCGAGACCGCCCCGGGCGAGACCGAGCAGCGGCGCGGCCAGGATGATGATCAGCACCGGCGCGAACGCCGACCGGTACAGCACCTCGTCGTCGTGCTCGGTCGGGTAGTCGCCCCGCAGCGCGCGGGACACCGACAGGATGCGGTGCTCGGGAACGAAGATCTCCTCGCCGACCAGCGTGTTGCTCCCGGTCCCGCGCATGCCGCTGACGAACCAGGTGTCGACGACCTCCAGCTCCTCCATCGGGACCAGCGCCAGCCCTTGGTCGACCTGCTCACCGGCGTCGTCGACGATCGGGATTCCCAGCATCGCCCACTGGCAGTGGCCGCATCCGGAGGCGAACGCCCACCTCCCGGTGATGACCTGGCCGCCTTCGGCCGCCGTGCTGGACGCGTTCGGTTCGATGACGGTGCACACGCGGGCGTCGGGGTCTACCCCGAAGACCTCCTGCTGTGCCCGTTCGGGCAGGAGTCCGACCATCCACTGGCAGGTGTTGATCAGGGTGACCACCCACGCCGTCGAGCCGCACCCCCTGCCGAGTTCGGCGATGACCCGCACGAACGTGCGGAAATCGGTCTGGTGTCCGCCGAACCTCGCCGGGGCGAGCAGGCCGAACAATCCCGCTTCCTGCAACGCCCGCACGTTCTCGTCCGGCAGCGCGCGGTCCTGCTCGGCCGTGGCCGCGTTCCGGCTCAGCAGCTCCACCAGGGCGGCGGCCCTCTCGGGCAGCGGCGGCTCGTCGTCACTGGTCTCGGGCGAATCACCGGCGTCAGCCATTGGCTCTCCTCCACGAAGGGACACGATGTCGGCGCGGACTTCAGCGCCCACTCCGACCTGTGCTCGGACCCAGGACGGAACGAGCGGCCCCGGCTCCCGTCGTCACCCTAATGAACGACGGTGCTCCGATCACCGCAAACGTGCTGCACCAATTCGGTGGAATTGTCGCGGGTGGTGACGTGGCGTGACACGAGTCCTGATCGATTGCACGCGGTCTTCTCGCCCACCCGCACCACCGTTCGGCCGAAACGCACTGGTCAACCCTGCGCAGCGGCGTTGAGCAGGTCCAGCGCGCTGTGCTGGCAACCGTGGCCGTCACCAGGAGCGACGAACGGCCCGTTCCAGTGCGGCCCGTACGCGTCGAGCGAGTCGCGGTCGTTCGCGTGCGCGGCCGAAGCCTGCCGCGCCAGGTAATCGGTGTAGGGCCGGTCGTCGAGCGCCGCGTTGAGCACCCCGAGCCCGCGCGCGTAGGGGCCCTTGAACGACGCGCCGTCGCCGAAGCAGTCGTCGGCTTCGACGGGTTCGCGCAGCACTCCGCCCGGGTTCAGGTACTCCGATCCGGTCGAGGCGTCGGCCAGGGAGCGGGCCCGGTCGAGCAGCGCCTGCTCCCCGGTCGCCCGGTGCAGTTCGACGAGTCCGCCGAGCAGCACGCCCTGGTTGTAGGTCCAGGTGGTGTCGCCGTTGTTGGCGCAGCCCTCGGTGAGCCCGTCGTTGACCAGGCCGTCGTCGTTGATCATGCCGCTGGCGTCGAACCACGCCCACTCGTCGCGGGCGCGCTGCAGGTAGGTCGCGTCACCCGGGATCCTGTTGTGCAGCGCGGCGTTGAGGTGCAGGTAGAGCTCGTTGGTGATGGCGTTCTTGTAGGTCTTGTGCTGGTTCCACAGCACTCCGCCGCCGCATTCGGGAGTCCAGTGCGCGGCCATGTGGTCGGCGTCCGCGCGCGCGGTCTCCAGGTAGCGGCCGTCGCCGGTGAGGTCGTAGGCCGCGATCCACGCCAAGCCCCACCACCCGGTGTCGTCGAGGTACTCGTTGGTGAAGTTCCCGCCCTGCGCGTCGACGTTGAGGTCGTAGGTGTGCGCGACGGCGTACTCGTAGCCGCGCAGCCCGCTGATCCGGATGTTGTCGATCAGCGCGGTGAGCGCGTTCGCGGAGGTCCACCAGTTCCCGGTGTCGAACAGCCCGATGTCCTGGCGGTAGCGCATCATCAGCGCGGTCGCGGCGGCGGTGTCGCGGCTGCCCGCGTTCCAGTCCGGCCGCGCCCAGCCGGTGCACGCGGCCGCCCCGTCCGACGGGGAGGCGCAGGCCCGCAGGGCGCCGACTCCGCGCGCGTTCCAGTCGTCGGCGTTGAACATGAGCGTGCGCCACCCGGTCTGCCCGGCCGGGACGGTCGTCTCGCCGAGCCTGCCGCCGGAATCCCAGGTCTTCCCGCCGTCGAAGGAGCGGTCCAGCCACACCTGGTCGCCTTCGGCCGCGCCGCTGATCGAGGCCCAGCCCATCGCGTCGCCGTCGTCGACGTGCAGCTCGACGGTGCGCCCGGACGCGTCGGCGCTGACCGGGATCCGGTCTCCGGTGGCCAGCTGCGGATCGCGCCCGTCGCAGTGCCGGTTGCAGATCTCCGCTCGGGGCGCCGCGATCGCCGCCGGAGCGAGCGGGACGCACAGCAGCACGCCGATCAGCGCACCGAACGCCCGGCCCCGGTATCCGGTCATCGCAAGCCCCCTCGGCTGCCGCCCGCGATCGGGCGGGACGAGTTCCACGATCTTCGCGTTTCCGGCGCGGTGTCAACGGAACTCCGCGGGTTGGCGACGTTCGGCGCAACGCCACGGCTCCGGAAAGCGCGCGAACCGGGCAACGGTGGGCCGTTCGTGGACTCCGCGCCCCGCACCTGATCCGCGCGCCGCTCGCGCAGTACGTCCCCGTACCGCCGCGATCACCACATGTACTATTCCACTAGCTAACTAGTGAAATGCGTCTGAGAGAGAGGGCGAGGGATGTCCGCACCACCTCAAGTGCGATCGGGAACGGCAGCCGTGCGCGCCGAGGGACTGGGCAAGCGCTACCGCCGCGGCTGGGCGCTGCGCGAGTGCTCGTTCCGGCTGCCGCCGAACCGGATCGTCGCCCTCGTCGGGCCGAACGGCGCGGGCAAGAGCACGCTGCTGGGCCTGCTGACCGGGCTGCTCGCCCCGAGCGAAGGCGTCGCCGAGGTCTTCGGCCGGCGCCCCTCCGGGTCCGCCGCCCCCGCCGACGTGGCCTACCTAGCCCAGCAGAAACCGCTCTACCCCGGCCTCACCGTGCGCGAGACGCTCCGGTTGGGAGCGCGGATGAACACCACCTGGGACCAGGACCGCGCCGAACGCCTCGTGCGCGAGGCCGCCGTGCCCTTCGAGGCCAAGATCGGCACCCTCTCCGGCGGGCAGCGCACCCGGGTCGCGCTGGCGCTGGCGCTGGGCAAGCGCCCCGCGCTGCTGCTGCTCGACGAGCCGATGGCCGACCTGGATCCGCTGGCGCGGCAGGCGACGCTGCGGACCCTGCAGGACGAGGCCCGGCGGCACCCGATCACGATCGTGTTGTCCTCGCACGTGCTCAGCGACCTCACCGACGTGTGCGACCACCTGCTGCTGATGAGCGCGGGCGCGGTGCGGCTCGACGGCTCGGTCGCCGACCTGGTCGCCGGTCACCGCGTGCTGCGCGGACCGGGCGCCGCGCCCGACCCGGTGCGCCGAGCTGAGATCATCGACGAGGTCCGATCGCCGCGGGAGCGGTTCCTGCTCGCCCGCGCGGGCGGCCCCGTGACCGCTCCCGGCTGGCGCCAAGAACGCCCCCGCCTGGAGGACATCGCGCTGGCGCACATGCGCGGCGCCGACAACTCGGAGGTGGCGGCATGATCTGGGTGGCGTGGCGGCAGCACCGGGCGCAGCTCATCGCGCTCGCCGTGGTGCTGGTGACGGGCGTGATCGCGGTGTCCGCGCTGCACGCGAGCATGGCGGGCTACATCGCCGAGCAGGGCATGCGGAGCTGCGTCGCCCCGGCCGGCGAGCGGTCCGCGGAGTGCCTCCGGTTCGCGATGGAGTTCCAGCCGCGGTGGCTGGATCCGCTCAAGGCGGGCCAAGCGGGAATCCTGGCGCTCCCCGTGCTGCTCGGGGTGTTCAGCGCGGCACCGCTGTTCGCCAGGGAGATCGAGAACGGCACGCACGTCCTCGTGTTCACCCAGTCGGTCAGCCGGGTGCGCTGGATGGCCGCGAAGGTGGCGATGGTGCTGGTGCCTGCGCTGATCACCGTCGTCGTCCTGCAGTTCGCGGTGCAGCGCTGGGTTTCGGCGGCCGGGGAGCTGGGGCCGTTGACCAGCGGCCCGTTCACCTTCCTCAACCTCGACACCTCCGGTCCGCTGCCGGTGGCGCACCTGCTGTTCTCCTTCGGCCTCGGGGCGCTGCTGGGCACCGCGCTGAAACGCCCGTTACCGGCGATGATCAGCACGCTCGGCGCGCTGGTGGTGGTGCGCGCGGTGGCCACCAACGTGCACCCGCACCTGTCCCCGGTGCGGCGCGAGGTCTCGGGACCGTCGGCGTCCACTCCGGACACCGGAGACTCCCTCGTGGACAGCGGCTACCTCGACGCCGCCGGGAATCCGCTGCCCGACGCGCAGGTCCGCTTGAACGC
This sequence comes from Saccharopolyspora sp. NPDC002578, assembly GCF_053592695.1. Lineage (NCBI taxonomy): Bacteria > Bacillati > Actinomycetota > Actinomycetes > Pseudonocardiales > Pseudonocardiaceae > Saccharopolyspora > Saccharopolyspora sp. NPDC002578. The sequence continues at coordinate 37,808 of NZ_JBSFWJ010000009.1, forward strand.
CTGCGGGACGCGCGGCTCCGCGACGGAGGCGTACCAGGACCCGGACGCCTGCCTGCGGGAGCAGGGCATCGCCGGGCGGTTCCACGACGTCATCCCCGCCGAGCACGCGCCGGTGCTGCAGTGGGCGGAGTTCGCGCTGTTCGGCGCGGCCGGCGTGCTGCTCCTGGTGGCCACCGCCTGGCTGCTGCGCAAGCAGCACTGACCCCCGACCGCGCCGGCGGGCGCCCGCGAACCGGGCGCCCGCCGGTGGTCGCCGTGCTCGATCCGGTCGCTGCTCAGCGGCTCCGCCCCGGACACGACAACGATCGAAAGATCACCCTGCAAGGACCCTTTATGCTGGTCGGTATGATCGAGTTCCGGATCGACCGTCGCTCCGGGGTCTCCACCTACGTGCAAATCGTGCAGCAGGTCACGCAGGCGATGCGGCTGGGATTGCTGGGCCCCGGTGACCGCCTGCCCACGGCCCGCGAAGTCGTGGAGGCGACGGCGGTCAACCCGAACACGGTGCTCAAGGCGTACCGCGAGCTGGAGCGCGACGGCCTGGTCGAGGCCCGCCGCGGCGTCGGCACCTTCGTGACCCGCTCCTTGGCCAGCGACCTCACGTCCGTCGAGGCACCGCTGCGGCGCGACCTGGCGGAGTGGGTGGGCCGGGCCAAGAGCAGCGGACTCGCCATCGAAGAAGTGGACGCCCTCTACGCGGCCGTCCGCGACGAGCACTTCCACGCACGAGGACCGGGACGAGCATCATGACCGCGTTGCACACCACCGCACTGTCCAAGAGCTACGGCACCCGGACCGCCGTCGCGGACTGCACGGTCGACCTCCCCGAGGGCAAGGTGATCGGGCTGGTCGGCGCGAACGGCGCCGGCAAGAGCACCTTCCTCGCGCTGGCCGCGGGCCTGGTGGCCCCGACCTCCGGCTCGGTGCGGATCTTCGGCGAGGAGGTGCGCGGCGGGCTGCACCCGCGCGCCTCCTACCTGCCGCAGCGCCGCGCCCTGTACCCGGACTTCACCGTGGACGAGATGATCCGCGCGGTAGGGGCGATGAACCGGCGCTGGTCGCGCGAGCGCGTGGAGGAGGCGCTGGCCGCGCACACCGCGTTGGACCGCGGAGCCAAGGTCGGTTCGCTGTCGCCGGGCGTGCGCACGCGGCTCGCGCTGGCGCTCGGCCTCGGGCGGATGCCCGACCTGCTGCTGCTCGACGAGCCGCTGTCCGATCTGGATCCGCTCGCCAGGGACGAGGTGCTGCGCTCGATCATGGCCGACGTGGCGGAGCGCGGGACGACCGTGGTGCTGTCCTCGCACCTGCTCGGCGAGCTGCGCGAGGTGTGCGACCACGTGCTGCTGCTGCACGACGGACGCGTCCACCTCGACGGCGACGTCGACGAGCTCCTGGCGGACCACCGCGACCTCGTCGGCCCCGCCGACGGCGAAGCCGACATCGTGGGCACGGTGATCCACGGCCGCGGCACCGGACGGCAGCGGCGGCTGCTCGTCCGCGATTCCGGCGCGCTCCCACCGGGTTGGGAGGGCCGCGCGCCGGAACTGGAATCCCTGGTGACCGACTACCTCCGAGCCGCCCGCGACGGCTGATCCGCGTGCGCGCGCCCGACCGGAATCCGACGCGGCGGGAGCACCGCCGAGCGCGCGGCTCGGGTCGGGGAAGACTTCTCAGCCCTGTTCGGAGGTGAGTTCGGCGAGCAGGCCGCGCACCCGGGCATCGATCTCGTCGCGAATGCGGCGGACCGCCGCGATCGGCTGCCCGGCCGGATCGTCGAGCGCCCAGTCCAGATAGCGCTTGCCGGGGAACACCGGGCAGGCGTCCCCGCAGCCCATGGTGATCACGACGTCCGCCGCTTCGACCGCCTCGGTGCGCAGCGGTTTCGGGAACTCGCGGGAGAGGTCGAGGCCCCATTCGGCCAGCACCTCGCGCGCGGCGGGGTTGATCTCGGCGGCCGGCGCGGAACCGGCGGAGCGCACGGTCACGCGGCCGGCCGCGTGGTGGTCGAGCAGTGCGGCGGCCAGCTGCGAGCGGCCGGCGTTGTGCACGCAGACGAACAGCACTTCGGGCACTGACATGCTTCTCCTCGTCGTGCGGTCGGATTCGGGGTGGTCAGGATCGGGTGAAGTAGCGCCTGCACCACAACGACACGGAGACCAGTCCGACGAGCACCGGAACCTCGATCAGCGGCCCGACCACTCCGGCCAGCGCCTGCCCGGAGGTGACGCCGAACGTGGCGATGGCGACGGCGATGGCGAGTTCGAAGTTGTTGCCCGCGGCGGTGAACGCCAGCGTCGCCGACCGCGCGTAGCCCATCCCCAGCACCCGCCCGAGCAGCAGCGAGCCCGCCCACATCAACGCGAAGTAAGCCAGCAGCGGCACCGCGATGCGCGCGACGTCCCACGGCCTGGTCGTGATCTGCTGCCCTTGCAGCGCGAACAGCACGACGATGGTGAACAGCAGCCCGCACAGCGCCAGCGGCCCGACCCTGGGCAGGAACGTCCCCTCGTACCATGTACGTCCCTTGATCCGTTCTCCGAACGTGCGGCTGAGATAGCCCGCCACCAGCGGCACTCCGAGAAAGACGAGCACGGATCCGGCGATGTCCCACGGCGAGACCGCGAGTTCCGCCTGCGCCAGCCCCAGCAGGCCGGGGAGCACGGACAGGTAGAACCAGCCGAGCCCGGCGAACGCGAGCACCTGGAACACGGAGTTCAGCGCGACCAGCACCGCCGCGGCTTCGCGGTCACCGCAGGCCAGGTCGTTCCAGATGACCACCATCGCGATGCAGCGCGCCAGCCCGACGATGATCAGCCCGGTGCGGTACTCCGGCAGGTCCGGCAGGAACGTCCAGGCCAGCGCGAACATCAATGCCGGGCCGAGCACCCAGTTCAGCAGCAGCGAGCTCAGCAGCAGCCGCTTGTCTCCGGTGACGGCGTCGAGCCGGTCGTAACGCACCTTCGCCAGCACCGGGTACATCATCACCAGCAGTCCGAGGGCGATCGGCAGCGAGATGCCGTCGATCCGCACGGCGTCGAGCGCCGGACCGAGACCGGGTATCCAGCGTCCGGCGAGCAGCCCCGCGACCATGGCGGCCCCGATCCACAGCGGCAGCAGCCGGTCCAGCGCGGACAGCTTCGCCCTCACCGCGGTCTCGGGAGTCGTGGTGGTCATGCGGAGACACCCGAGGCGGTGGGGGCGAGCAGATCCGACACAGCGGCGAGCGCCTCGGCGCACACCCGGTAGTAGATCCAGGTGCCACGCCGTTCGCCTTCGATCACCCCGGCCTCCCGCAGCACCTTGAGGTGGTGCGAGATCGTCGGCCCGGACAGCTCGAACGCGCCGGTCAGATCGCACACGCACGCTTCGCCGCCCGCGTGCGAGGCGATCAGCGACAGCAGCCGGAGCCGGACCGGTTCGCCGATGGCTTTGAAGACGCGGGCCAGCTCCACGGACCGGTCCGCGCTCAGCGGCTCCCGCAGCATCGGCGAGCAGCACCGCTCTTGTTTCGACATGCTTCTAACTTGACACATGTCGAAACAACGGCGCAAGCTCGCGGGGGCTGCTTCGATGACCGCCCAGACAGGGGTTCGTGATGTCCCGCGTGCAAATGGCCCTCCGCGTCGGCGACCTGGAGGGATCGATCGCCTTCTACCGCAAGCTGCTCGGCGCGGAACCCGCCAAGATCCGCCCCGGCTACGCGAACTTCGCCATCAGCGAACCACCGGTCAAGCTGGTCCTGCTGCAAGGAGAAACCGGCCAGGACACCGCCCTCGACCACCTCGGCGTCGAAGTCGACAGCACTGACGAAGTCTCCGACGCCACCGCGCGCCTCACCGAACTCGGCCTGTTCGCGGAACTGGAGCAGGACACGACCTGCTGCTACGCCCGCCAGGACAAGGTGTGGGTGCACGGCCCCGGCCGCGAACCGTGGGAGGTCTACGTCGTGAAGGAGGACTCCCCCACCTTCGGCCCGACCGAAACCGGAGCCTGCCGCACCACGACGTGACGCGTCCGGAGTCGGGTGAACGGACCCTTCGCCCAATGAGATCGGACGAACGGTCCGTTCACTCCGACCGGTTCTCGCCGGTCGCGCCGTCCAGCGGGAGGCGGCGGGCGAGGAAGGTGGTGCCCGCGAGGCCGAGCGCGGTGGCGAGCAGGACTCCGGCGGCGCCGACGCCGCTGGCCACCAGGCCCACCGCGCCGGGCAGCACGACCTGGCCCGCGCGATTCCCGGTGAGGCGCAACGACATCGCGCGCCCGCGCAACCCCGGTGGCGTCGACTCCGCCAGCCACGACATCGTCAGCGGTTGCCCCACGCCGAGTCCGAGGCCCGCGACGAGCACCGCGACCGCGAGCACCCAGATCGGCACCGGGGCCGCCGTGAGCCCGAGGCCCACCGCGGAGGCGGTGAGGCTCAGGGCCAGCAGGCGACGGCGACCGAGCAGCCGCGTGCTCCGTCCCAGGAAGAACCGCGACACCATCGAGGCGACGGCCCGCAGCCCCAGCAGCCCGCCGACCACACCGGAGGCGATGCCGCGCTCGGCCCCGAGAGCGGGCAGGTAGACCAGCGACAGGTCCACCGCCGCCAGCACCACGCAACTCGTGCTCAGCGCCGGGACGAGACCGGGCAGCCGCAGCAGTTCGCGCACGCCCGGCGAGCCTTCCGGCGCGGTCCCGGCCGACGGGGTGCCGCCGCTGATGCCGAACGAGCACACCAGCAGCGCGGCGGCGAGCGCGGTCGCGCCCCAGAAGATCGGCGTGGTGTCCGGGATGGCCCGCGCCCCGCCGAACACGACGATCAGCAGCGGCCCCGCCGCCTGCCCCAGCGAGGCGGCGAACGTGTAGTACCCGAACGCCGCGTCCAGCCGGGCCGAGGACGTCTTGTTAGCGACCAAAGCCTGCTGGCCGATCACGGAGCACAGGTGCCCGGTCCCCAGCAGCACGTTGCCCGCGACCAGCCCCAGCACCGATCCGCCCAGCAGCAGGAAGCACGCTCCCGACGCGCACAGCAGCACACCACCGGCGATCATGACCCGCCGCTCCCCCAACCGGTCCACGATGTGCCCGGCCGGGAGCGCCAGCACCAGCGGCACCAGCGCGAAGCTGCCGGAGAGCACGCCCAGCCAGGAGGCGGGCACGTCGAGCTCCAGCGCGCGGTAGGTCGTCGCGGGGCGGAGCACGAACGTGACGACCTGCGTCAGCACCGCGTGCGCCAGCAGGACGGAGATCCGCCGGTCGAACTTCACGACGCGATCACTCCCGGGGCCGCCGCGACGGGCGGTCGATCCGGATCACGAGGCCGACGTGGTCGTGCACCATCCACTGCTTCGCCCATGCCCCGCCTTCCGATCATTTATAGCCTCGCACATCACTACCGCCGACTTCACCGGCAGATCCATAGGCACTGTTCGTGACGTTGACGACACTCGATTCGAGGCGTGACGGAGAGCATTCAGGGCTGCACCGGGGCGCAATCCCGACTCGGCGGGACGCCGAGGCTATAACCTCGTCCGCGACCCTCGCTCCCACCGCGACATCGGCGGGGAGTTCGGAGTGAACGGACCGTTCGTCCAATCCCGTCGGACGAACGGTCCGTTCACTCGAACCGATCGGGCCGGGCCGATTCGGCCGCAGCGGACGTGGATCGCGGCGCCGGGCGGAGCCCGGAACCCGTCAGGAAGTGCGCGCGGAGTTGAGCAGTCCTTCCGCGGTGCGCACCAGCACCTCGCACAGCACCGCGTTGCGCCCGCCGAAGCCCACCGCCCCGGCCTGCGCCCGCCACCGCAGCACCTCCCGCTGCGCGGCGGCGCACACCTGCTCCTCGTCCGCGGCGGCGCCCAGCGCGAGCCGGGTGCGCGGGTCGGTGCCGCGCGCGCCGAGCAGCCGCGCGGCGTCCTCGCCGACGCCGCGGGGCAACCGGATGCCCCCGGCCAGGAGTTCGTCGAGCAGGTCCAGCTCGGTGATCTCGTGCGCCTCGGCGGCCAGCTGGTCCACTTCCCACCGCAGCGGGTGTTCCTGCGGCAGTCCGGACATCAAGCCGCGCACCGACACGAGCGCGCGGCGCGCGGCGATCACCGGTGCCCGCTCGGCCAGTTCGCGCGCCGCCTCGCCGAGGCCGTCGAGCCGGCTCACCGCCACCCGCTGCCTGCTCCGGCGCAGCGCGGCGAGGAACGCGGGGGTCGGCGCCGGGGAGGCGAACACCGCGTCGATCGATCCGTGCGGACCGTCCTCGTCGAGGAAGCGCTCCGCCAGCGCCGCGTCGGCGGGACCGTCCACGACGACCACGTCGATCCCGAGCGCCGTCGCCTCGGACAGCACCTCGGGGTCCACCGGATCGTCGGTCACGACCGCCAGGCGCGGCGGCGTCCCCGCCCTCGCTTCGACGGCGTCCCACCGGTCCCGGTCCGGTCCGTCGCCGACCGCGAGCCGTCCCCTTCGGACGAGGTCGAGCACCCGCTGGTCGAACGCGCCGTCCCGTCCTCGGCCCGGGGACGCCGTCGCGTCCACGAGCGACACGGTGATGATCGCGGTGCCGTCGGCCACCGCGCAGTCCAGCGCGCCGCCTGCCGCGGCGATCCGCTCGGCGTCGCGGCCGAGCGCGACGCGCAGGTAGCTCGCCGATCGCGTCCCGGCCGGGCACGTCACGCGGGCGCGCAGCGCGTCGTCGCGCCCGAACTCCACCGCGATCGCGGGTTCGGCGGCCGATCCCGCTGCTGCCAGCAGGTTCAGCACCGCCGCGACCGCCTCGCAGAAGGCGGATTCGACTTCCTGCCCGGCGCCGGCACCGAGGTCGCCGCCGAACCGGACGGAGCGGGGCAACGTCGCCGCCAGCTCTTCCAGGGCCGCGCGAGGTCCGAGGGATCGTTCGGCTGGGACGGGCTCGATGAGCTCGTGCGCGCGGCGAGGTCTCGGCATGCCGTCCTAACCCTCGATCCAGCCGACCCGCGAGCAGGTCGGCATCGGGCGAACGCGACAGTAGTGCACCGCTCGACCGCGTGGAAGGCCGAGCTCCGAGGACCGCGCACCACCTTCCGAGCCGGGGTCGTCGACCGCGTTCCGGCGTCACCGCGAGCGGGCGGAGATGCGCCGAAACTCCGGAAGAAAGGCATTTTGCGCGCATCCCCCGAGGGCTATTGTTGATCACACCGCTCACGATGTCCGCGGTTTCGGAGACCTCAAGGGAGCACGCGCAGTGCGTTACGGCGTCGGAATCGATCTCGGGACCTCGTTCACCTCCGCTGCGTTCAGCATGCCGGGCGGCACTCGCATGGTGTCGATGTCCCCTGCGGTGATCGTGCCCTCAGTGGCCTACCGCGCCCCGGACGGCCCGTTGCTGACCGGGGACGCCGCCCTGCACCCGGACGCCGATCCGAGGAACGTGGCCCGCCACTTCAAGCGCCGCTTGGGCGATCCCACCCCGCTGCTGCTCGGCGGCACCGGCTACTCGCCCGCCGAGCTGATGGCCGCGCAGCTGAGCGACGTGCTCGCCACCACCGCCCGCCTCGTCGGCGGGCCGCCGGATTCCGTGGTGCTCACCTACCCGGCGATGTGGGGGCCGTACCGGCGCGAGCACTTCGCGGAGGTGCCGCGGCTCGCCGACGTCCCCGATTTCCGGTTGCTCACCGAACCCGAGGCCGCCGCCACCCACTACTCCACCGAACGCCGCCTCGGCGACGGCGAGGTCATCGCCGTCTACGACCTCGGCGGCGGCACCTTCGACACCACCATCCTGCGGATGCGCGACGGCCGGATGGAGATTCTCGGCACGCCCGAAGGCATCGAGTACCTCGGCGGCACCGACTTCGACGACGCGATCTGCGCTCACCTCGACGAGCGGTTGGACGGGGCCATCAGCGAGCTCGACCAGTCCGATCCGGAGGGTGCGCAAGCGCGCGCGGCGATCCAGGCGATGTGCTTGCGCGCCAAGGAAGAGCTGTCGTCCGAACCGGACGTGCTGCTGTCCGTTCCGCTGCCGGGCGGACCGCGCGAGGTCACCATCACGCGCCTCGAGTTCAACGAGATGATCACGCCCGCGGTGCGGCAGACCATCGACGCGCTGCACCGCACCACCGCCTCCGCCGGGCTCACCGCCGACGACCTCTCCGCGGTGCTGCTGGCCGGAGGTTCCTCCCGCGTCCCGCTGGTGGGGCAGCTGATCGCCGAGGAATTCGACAAGCCCGTTCGCGGATCGCTGCACCCGAAGCACACCGTCGCGCTCGGCGCCGCCCAGGTGTCCGCGCCGCCTCGCTCGGCGGCGTCGACCTCGGTAGCGGGAGGCGCGTCCGCCGGAACTCCGGCGGGCAGGCCGTCGAGGCCGCGGCGGAAGTGGCTGGTGCCGGGAATCGCCGCGGCGGCCGTCGTGCTCGTCGGTATCGCGGTCACCTCGTTCGTCACGACCACCGGTGGCACCACGGCCGCACCGCCACCGGCGCCGCGCGTCGTCTACGACGGGCAGATCGCCGCTGAGTTCTCCGGTTTCGGCGCTTCCGAGCTCAACGACTGGCGCGGCGAGTCCTTCACGGACGGACTGGCCCAAGGGCCGCGGATCAGGTCGACCTCCGACGGTCTCCGCGCCACCTGGGACGACGCGCTGCCCGCTCAGGTCTACGTGCAGACCAAGGGGGACGTGCCTCCGGTCGACCTCTCGCCCTACCTGGCGGAGGGCGCGCTCGTGTTCGACGCGGTCCTGCACGCGCCGCCGACCGGCTACGCCGGGATCGCCGTCCACTGCGACTACCCGTGCGGAGTCGAACTCCCCGCCACCGAGCTGTTCCGCGACCTGCCGCTGGGGAAGCGGACCACCGTCGAGATCCCGCTGGAGTGCTTCACCGAAGGCAAGGAGCGCCCGACCGGCGTCCCGTCCCACGAACTGACGTCGACGCTGGAACCCGGCAAGGTCAACACCCCGTTCGTGGTGTTCTCCCAGAAGAGCATGGACGTCACGTTCTCGAACATCCGGTGGGAGCCCACCGCAGCGAACGACCCGTTGGCCACCGGCTGCGACGCGATGAGCTGACCTACTGGGCGCGGTTCTTCCCGCGTTGCCACAGGATGACGCCGCCCTGCGCGACCGCGGCGAGGGCGATGAGACCCACCGCGATCCCGACGGGCCAGGACCAGCCGAGGTAGAAGGCCGCGCCCACCACCACGACGAGGCACACGAGGGTCCTGATCAGGAACAACGTCATGCTCCGGGTACTCATCAGGACACTCCTCGCTTTCCGGGGCGAACACGGCACCGCCCTGCGGAAACCCTACACACGGCCTCCCCGGCGCTGCCCGCCCCCGACGCCGTCAGCAGTCGAAGCGCCCGGCTTTCACCGCACCGAGGAACGACGCGAAAGCATCCGAAATCGACACGGGCGAAACCACCCCGAGCTCGGTGTCCAGCCAGAGCGCCCGCCCGGGGAGGTTCACCGCGACTTCGACGCAAGCGTTGGCCCGCCCCGATCGATCTGATTTCGTCCGGTCGGGCTCAGCAAGCACGTTCCCACTCCTCGATGCGTGCGGCGGGTTCCTCGGAGATGATCCGCGGCAAGTCGAGGGATTCGGCCTCGCCGAGTGCAGCAACCTGCAACGACGCGAACATCCTCGCCGGTTCCGTCACCATCCCGACCGTCTTCGATGACGTGGCCGCCGAGCGGAGTATCGCCGCACACCACATCACCGTGCTCCGGCCGCGAACCTCAGCAGCAAGATCGGCCTTGGATACCGGCGGGAGCCTGGCCGACTCCTGAAGTCGATCGAGCTGCCCACCTCCTGAACGCTGCGGCATTCCCTGGTCGCGCGAGGGAGGAACGGGAATCCCGCACCTGCCCGCTAAGGTGCGGGATTTTCCCGCAGCCGCCCGGCGCGAATTGCGGATCCCGATTTCGGACTGCGCATCGCTCAGCGCGCGGAATCATGCGCCGAACGGCGCACGGGGGGTGGCCGGTGTTCACCTCGGCACAATTCTCCGCACTCACTGGAACCCGTTCGCGAATTCGCGTGATCCGCCGATCCGATCCGCCCCGCTTCACCGATAGGAGGGCTAATCTTGCGCTCAGGTGATTCCGATAGGAGGGATCGTGAACGAAGGAAAGCCGGGCGGCGCGCGCAACGTCGTCTCGGGAACCAGCGAGCACACCGTGCAGGTCGGCTCGGTGCACGGGGACGTGACGATCGGGCGGGCCGGGAAACCCTCCCCCGCTCGTCGCGCGGCCGTGCTCGGCGCACCGATCGTCGCCGCGGTGCTCGCGCTGTGCCTGTTCGATGCGCCAGCGCCGGATCAGCGCCCGCACGTCGCACCCGCTACCGCCCCGCAGGCTCCGGCGCCGCCACCGCCGGAGAAGAAGGAGGTCGGCTCCTCCGGAACCGGCCACGGGGACACGAAGATCTCCGCACGCTCCGACGCGCCCGAAGGGCCGTCGAGCGGGGCGCAGTGCGAGGGAACCGGGGAGAACACGCACTGCGAGGTCTCCTCCTCGCTGACCTTCACGCCCACCGACCCGAAACCGTGAGCGCACCGGAACGCGCCTTTCCGGCTCGGCGCATTCGCTACGCTGCCTGGTTCACGGCCGTGATCGCGAAGGACGGCCGCTGAACCGGGGGGCGCGCTTGACCGAGGACGAGGCAGAACGAGCCGGGAAGCAGCCGGAGAACTCCTCCGGGCCGTCCTGGACGGCGATCGCCACGGTGGTGGCCGGTGTGATCGCCGTGTTCGGTTTCCTCGGCATCTCCAACGCCGAACAGCTGTGGCGCTTCGTCGCCGCCGATCAGCCGCCGTCCCCCTCTCGGATCCACGACCAGGACGCGCCTTCGGAATACCCGTCGACCACCGAGGAACCCGAGGAGTCCGAGGAACCCTCGACCAGTGCGGAACCGACCTCGGAGGAAGCCGAGCCGTCGGCCGGCGAAGCCGACCTGGACACCGGGGACGCCGAAACTCCGTTCACCCGGGACGCGTTGCTCCCGGCGGGCTTCACCACCGCCGGGAACACCTACTACGCGCTGGAATCCGCGGGCAGCAAACCCTGCGGCCAGGCCTACGGGATGGACGACGGCGTCACCGACGTGCTCACCGGATACGGGTGCACGGGGACCATGGTCGGGACGTACCTCGTGGACAGCGACACCATCACGGCCGACAACCAGGTGCTCGCCTCGGTGCAGGTCATCTCGTTCGGCAGCGCGGCACAGGCGCGCGGCGCCTACGACGCCTTCCGCGACGGCGGCCCGTGGGAGTTCGGGATCTGGTGCCCGCGGTCCGGGCTCGGGCAGAACGCGTGCTCCGACGGCTACGAGTCGGCGCGCAACGCCCAGCGCATCCGGGTCGACGAGCGGTACCTGATCGCTGCGACCGCGGTGTACACGAGCCTGAACTCCGCTGAACCGTGGATCACCGACGCGGCGCGGAAGGCCGCATCGGTGTGCGGCCCGCAGTGATCCGCGCCCGGGAACCGTCGCGGACGCGCCGGCGACCCGCGATGCGGAACGGGCCGTTCACCCCACCCGGCGAACGGCCCGCTCCTCCCTCCCCGACCCGTGTCAGCGTCGGGAGATCCACTCGGCGGCTGCGCGCACGCCGGGCGAGGTGATCTGGTGCCCGCCGGGATGCCACTGCTCGGTGACGTCCGCTCCGCGGGCGCGCAGTGCCGAGACCAAGGCGTTCGCCGCGGCCGTCGGAGCCATCGGATCGGCCTCGCCGTTGCCGAGGAACACCCGCGAACCGGACAGGTCCAGCTCCGGCGGCTCCGGCACGGGCAGCATCGAGGCGAACAGCACCGCCTCCCGCAACGCGTCCGGGCGCAGCAGCGTCAACGCCGCGGCGATGTTGGCACCGTTGGAGAAACCGACCGCGACGAGCCGTCTGCCGTGCCAGCCGTAGGCGTCGGTGGCCTCGGCGAGGAAGTCCGCGAGCTGGTGCGTGCGGGCCACCACGTCCTCGGTGTCGAACACGCCCTCCGCCAACCGGCGGAACCAGCGCGCCGCGCCGCCCTCCGAGACCGGGCCCGCCGGTGCCAGCACCGGGGATCGCGGGCTGAGCTCGTCGGCGACCCCACGCAGATCCGCCGGCGAGCCACCGGTTCCGTGCAGCAGCACCAGCACCGGCGCGTCCGCGTCGCCGTCGACGTGGTCGTGGGTCAGCGACAGCTCGCTCATGCGGTGGCCCCCGGGTTGTTCTCCGCGGGCAGGTTCAGCTTCGGCAGCATCCGGTCGATCTCGTCGCGTTTCGGTTCCAGCCACGGCGGCAGCTTCAGCGCGCGGCCGAGTTCCAGCAGCGGCTCGTCCGCGGTGAAACCGGGCTCGTCGGTGGCGATCTCCAACAGCGTACCGCCCGGCTCCCGGAAGTAGATCGACCGGAAGTACTGGCGGTCCAAGATGGACGTCACGTCGACTCCGGAGCCGAGCAGCTCCTCCCGCCACGTCGCCTGCGTCGCCTCGTCCGGGGCGCGCCACGCCACGTGGTGCACCGCGCCCGCGGCCACCAGCCCTTGCGGAACGTCCGGGGTGACCAGCACGTCGACGAACGCGCCGGGGCCGCCCTCGCCCGCGGTGAACCGGAACCGGTTGCCGTCCTGGGCGGCGAAGGACAAGCCGAGGCCGTCGAACATCGCGGCCGTCGCCGTCTCGTCGGTGACCGACAGCGTGACCGAGTGCAGCCCGCGAATCCCGTGCTCGGCGGGCACGATGCCGTCGTCCCACGGCGCGCGCGGATCGCCCTGCGGGTGCGCGACCAGCGCGAGCCCCAGGCCGTCCGGGTCCTGGAAGGTCAGCGCGTCCTCGCCGTCGCGGTTGTGCACCTGGCCGACTTCGACGCCTTGCGCGGCGAGGTGCTGCTTCCACCAGCCGATCGACGCCTCCGGCACCGACAGCGCCGTGGTGGTCGCCTGGCCGGTGCCGTGCCGCCCGCTCGGGGCGCCCTTCCAGGGGAAGAACGTCATCAGCGATCCCGGTCGTCCGGCCTCGTCGCCGTAGTAGAGGTGGTAGGTGCCCGGGTCGTCGAAGTTCACCGTCGTCTTGACCAGGCGTAGGCCGAGCGTCCGCAGGTAGAAGTCCGCGTTGCGCTGCGGGTCGCCCGCGATCGCAGTGACGTGGTGCAGCCCGCTCGTAGCGATGCTCATCGAAAAACTCCATGCCTGGAAGGGAATTCGTCCACGGAGGGACCTGGACCGGGCGCGACGGCTCGGACATGGGAGCGATATCACGGGCTCGCCGCGGCCCTCCCGCCGGGAGGCTCCACCGCCGACCCCCCGAAGGCGACCTCCCGGCGGGAGGGCCGTTGACGTTTCCGCCGCCCGCACGGCCACCGAAGCGGGCAGGCGGAAAGAACCGGTGCGGCGCGGGATGCGGCCCGCGCCGCACCGGCGATCAGCGGACGCTCACGCGCCGTTCTTCAACCGCTGGGCGATCGCGACCACGCGGCGTGCCTGCACGGAAGCGGCGGTGCGGGTCTCGTCGTCCACCTTGAGCTGGCCCTGGGCGTCGACGTGGCTGGTGCCGTACGGGTTGCCGTCGACGAACTTGGAACCGTCGGTGTAACCGGGACTCACGATGATCCCGCCGAAGTGGTGGAACGTGTTGTACAGCGCCAGCAGCGTGGACTCCTGGCCGCCGTGCTTGGTGGCGCTGGAGGTGAAGCCGCTGTAGACCTTGTCGGCCAGCAGGCCCTGCTGCCACTCGCCGCCGAGGGTGTCGATGAACTGCTTGAGCTGCGCGGCGATGTTGCCGTAGCGCGTCGGCGAACCGAAGATCACCGCGTCGGCCCAGACGACGTCGTCGGCGGCGACCTCCTGCACCGAGGCCGTGGCGTCGATGTTCGCGCGCCACGCCGGGTTCGAGTCGATCGCCGCGTCGGGAGCAAGCTCGGGCGCCTTGCGCAGGCGCACCTCGGCACCGGCCTTCTCCGCCTCGGCGACCAGGGCGTTCGCGATCTCGCTGATCGTTCCCGTCGACGAGTAGTAGATGACGCTGAGCTTGACTGGGTCGGCCATGATCAACTCCTTCTTGATGCCGGACACTGGCCCGGCCGATTTCCACCTTCGGAGCCTCGCGGCTCCGCGACACGAAGCTTAGGAGAGTTTTGTCTTCCACGCAAGATATTTCTGCACGAGACATGAGAGAGGTAGACTGGCTACCGCGAACGGACGAGGCGAGGGGAGACCAGGTGAGCGGCGGCAGCGCCACGAACGCGGTCCGGGCGACCGGAACCGCAGACAACGGAGCGGGCGGCAACGGCGCGGCGATACCCGGCACCCGCCCCGACCCCAACACCGACGACGACGAGATCGTCACCTGGTGGGGACTGGTCATCGAGGGCTACCACCTCACCCAGGACCGCCTGATGAGCGAGATCGCCGAACGCTTCGGCCTCGCCCCGGGCTCCTTCGACATCCTGCTGCGGCTGGTGCGCTCCCCCGAGCACAAGATGCCGATGACCCGGCTCGCCCGCGAAGCAGCGCTCAGCAGCGGCGGCTTCACCAAGGTCGCCGACCGGCTCGCCGCGGCGGACCTCATCGTGCGCGAACCCTGCGACACCGACCGGCGGGTCACCTACGCGGTGCTCACCGACCACGGCCGCGACGTCGCCGAGCGGGCGCGCGAAGCCTGCGCGGAGATCCTGCGCCGCCGCGTGCTCGCACCACTGGGGCTGGACCGTTCGGAGGCGCTCGCCGAGGCCATGCGCACCTTGCGCGCCGCCAACGGCGAAGACGGCGTCTACTGACCGCCCCCTCCGGGAGCCAGCGGTAGGCGCGCTCGCAGCGACCAGGTTCCGTCGAAGGCCACCAGCCACGCCTCGTCGAGGTCGGCGGGCGGCGGGAGCGCGCCCGCCGCCTGCTCGGCGATGAGCCCGGCCTGCTCCGGCGCCACGTCGAGCGCGACCGTCACGTGCGGATCCGGCTCGCCGTAGGCGCCGCCGTACGGGCGCAGGTCCCACCGAGCGCCGAGCTCGGCGGTGAGCTCGCGCAGCGGGCCGTCCGGTTCGAGGAGCAGCGCCACGAAGCCCTCGTCGAAGTGGCGCCGCTGCTCGGACACGGCGAACTCCACCCGCAGCGGGCCGCGGCGGGCGAACATCGCGGCCAGCTCCGCCACCACCTCATCGTCCACATCGGACAGCGGCAGGAACGGGTGGAGGACCGTGATGTGCGCGGGGAACCCGGCGCGCACCGCACCGGGGAACCGCTCGCCGACGGCGCGCAGCAACGCATCGGCTCCGGGCACGGGAAACACCACAGCGGTGGTACCAGCAGCAGGCATACGCCCCTTATACCGCCGCACCACCCCGCCGCGCCCCCACCGAACGAAGTGAACGGCCCGTTCGACCAACGACATTGGACGAACGGGCCGCTCACCCACTCCGGCCCCGCCGACGCGGACATGTGGTTTCGAGTCAACGGACCGTTCGTCCAACGGAATTGGGCGAACGGGCCGCTCACCCACTCCCGCCACCTCGGCGACCTGCGCGTGGTGCTTCGGAGTCAACGGACCGTTCGTCGAACAGGATTGGGCGAACGGGCCGTTCATCCGGGTCGCTGGGTGCCGAGTGGTCGGGGTGGCGGGGTTTGATGATCGGGATCGGTGAAGCGGCGCGGCGGGTTGGCTAGGCTAGGTGGCCGAATCCGGCCCCGGCACGCGGCGTCCGGAACATCGGACGGCGAACAGGAGCGTGCATGGTGATCAGGAAACGGGACCCGGCGCGGACGCTGGCACTGCTGTGGCGGGCCCCGGAGCACCGTTCCCGCAAACCGGGCCTCGGCGCGGACGAGATCGTGCGGGCCGGCATCGCGCTCGCCGACGCGGAAGGGCTCGCCGCGCTGTCCATGCGCGGCGTCGCCGAACGCCTCGGCGCCGGGACGATGTCGCTCTACACCTACGTGCCCGGCAAGGACGACCTGATCGACGTCATGCTCGACACCGTCTACGGCGAGACCGAGGCGCCCGGCCCCGAGGTCACCGGCTGGCGGGCCCGGCTCGAACACGTGGCGCGGCAGAACTGGGACCTGCACCGCAGGCACCCGTGGACGCTGGAGATCGCGACCGCCCGGCCGGTGCTCGGACCGCAGGAGACCGCCAAGTACGAACGCGAGCTGCGGACCGTCGACGGCATCGGCCTCAGCGAGGTCGAAATGGATTCGGTGCTGAGCCTCGTCCTCGGCCACGCCCGCACGGCCGCGCGCGGCGCGCTGGAGGCGGCCGACGCGGAACGCCGCACCGGGCTCACCGATGAGCAGTGGTGGCAGGCGCACGCCCCGCTGCTGGACCGGCTGCTCGATCCGGAGCACTTCCCCACCGCGGCGAAGGTCGGCAGCGCCGCGGGCTCGGCGCACGGCGCCGCCAGCAGTGCGGAGCACCACTTCGAGTTCGGGCTGGCGCGGGTACTCGACGGGATCGACGTCCTCATCCGCTCCCGCGACGCGCGCTGAACGGCGGTGCGGTGAAGAGACGCCCGTCCACGCCGTTGTGAGACGGGACGTCCCACCAGGAGGGAACCACATCGGCGCGCCCAGATCCACGACCGGCCGACACCCCAGGGGTTCCCTCCGCCAATCGCGATCAGGCCGCCGAGACCCCGATGAGCTGCCCCACCAGGAAGGTCGCGCCCGCCGCGAGCGCACCGAACAGCAGCTGGCGGGTGCCGTTCCACCACCAAGGCCGGGTGGTGAAGCGCGCGACCAGCGCACCGGAGATGAACAGGCCGATCGCCCCGGCCAGCAAGCCCAGCGGCAGCGAGTCCGCGCCCGCCAGGAACGGCAGCAGCGGGATCAACGCTCCCATCGCGAAGCACAGGAACGACGAGCCTGCCGCGACCAGCGGCGACGGCTGTTCCTGCGGGTCCACGCCGAGTTCGTGCACCAGGTGCGTGCGCACCGCCTGGTCGGTGTTCTCGTGGATTTCCGCGGCGGCGCGCTCGGCGGTCTCCCGGCTCATCCCGTCCTCGACGAACATGTCGGCGAGTTCCGCTCTTTCCCCGACCG
The DNA here is from genome assembly GCF_053592695.1 of Saccharopolyspora sp. NPDC002578. Classification (NCBI taxonomy): domain Bacteria; kingdom Bacillati; phylum Actinomycetota; class Actinomycetes; order Pseudonocardiales; family Pseudonocardiaceae; genus Saccharopolyspora; species Saccharopolyspora sp. NPDC002578. Next base: position 54,766 of record NZ_JBSFWJ010000009.1, read on the forward strand.
GGTCGCGCACCAATTCCGCGCGTTCTTTCACCGACTCGGATCGCACGGAATTGTTCTGCGTCTCCACCGAGCTGTACTCGCCCAGCGCCATGGAGAACGCCCCGGCCACCAGTCCGGCCGTGCCGGAAAGCACCATGAAGTGGCCGTTCGCCCCGGCACCGCCCACGCCCGCGACCAGAGCGATGTTCGTCACGAGCCCGTCCATCGCGCCGAAAACCGCGGGTCGCAACCAGCCGCCGGACACATCCGCGTGGGTGTGCCCGATTTCATCGGTTCCGTCGTGTTCATTCGTGGCGACCATGCGGACAAAATAGTTCGCGCGCAGTGGACCCGCAAAGAAGGTTAGGCTGCGCACAATGCGCGGAATTCGATTCCGGCGCGCTTTTTCCCGGCGCGGGGCCGGCGCACCGCCGGCTCAGGAGCTCACCGGGAGCCCGGCGCCACCGCAGTGGACGGCGCACGCTCCCGCTCGGCCCCGGTGATGAGCAGTTCCTCCGGCGCGCGCCGCGGCGTCGCAGGCACCGGCGTGCCGTAGCCGATGCGCAGCACCGCCTGCGGTTCAAGCGTGCCGCCGAGCATCGCGCGGAGTTCCGCGCGCGTCTCCCGCACCTCGATCACCTGCGAGAGCATCGAGGTGGACAGCCCGAGCGAGGTCGCGGTGAGCAGCAGCCGCTGCAACGCCTCCCCCGCCTCCAGGTCGGCCTGCTTGCCCTGGCTGTAGGTGCAGAGCACGAAGGTCAGCGGGTCGTCCTCGAAGTCCTTGCCCGGCACCCGCGGACGTTCCCGGCCACCGGAGAAGTCCCGCAGCACCCATTCGTCCTGCGCTTCGCGCGTCGGTCCCGCCGAGGAGGCCTGCACGCCTTCCGGGGCGCCTTCGCGCAGCCCGGTCCAGGCCGCCATCTCCGCGCGGAACGCCTCGCTGCGCAGCTGCTCGTCGTGCGCCCTGCGGACCATGCCGAGCAGCTCCGCGCGTTGCGCGCGTTCGATGACGTGCAGCCAGGCGTGCTCCACGGACACCGAGCCGCACAGCGCGTTGCGGTGCACCTTCGGGACCGGGGTGGGCAGGAAGGGCCGCCGGTTGGTGCGGCGGGTGGTGATGGCGCGCAGCAGCTCGGACTGCTCGGTGCCCACCCGCAGCGATCCGCCGCGGCGCACCTCGGCCAGCAGCGTCGGCTCGTGCCCGCGCGGCAGCAAGGTCACCAGCGGTCGCAGCCCGACGTGCTCCAGCGCCAGCCGCAGGTTGAACAGCGCCGCTCCGCAGCCGATGCGCAGCTCCCGGTCCTGCGGGTCGGTGCCGGGCATCCGCCGCAGCGGGTCGGCGTGCAGTTCGATCACGTCGGGGGTCAACCGGAACCGCCAGGGTTGCCGGTTGTGCAACGACGGCGCGCGGCCCGCCAGCCGCACCACCTGCTCGACCTGCTCCGGCGCCAGCCCCAGCGCCGCCGGGAAACCCGACACGCCCTCCATGATCTCGTCCCTTCGTGGCCTGGCGCAGCTGCCGATTAGCCCCGTCGATCCACGATGCAGGGCGGGGCGGGGCGGCTGACATGGGCCAAAGTCCCGCATCGGGCGTGTCGCCGGGGAAGGGACGCGGGGGTCAGGCGGGTTGCGGCAGCCGCCTTCCGGTGGCGGCGAACCTGGCCGAGGTGGCCTGGTAGCAGGCCCGGCAGACTTCGCCGGTCGAGGTCATCGTGAGCTGCGGGCTCAGCAGCCGCAGGCCGTGCTCCGGCGACTCCTGGCAGATCCCGTGGTGCCCGGCTTGGCGGCACAGGCAGGTGCACAACGCGTCCATCATTCCTCCAACGGGGAGTTCGGTTCCCTGATCCCGCGCCGCGACGTCCACACGATGGTCCACAGTGGACATCCACCCGCGCCGCGGGAGGAGCGCCGCGCGCCGTCCCGCCGACGAGAGCGAGCGCCGCGGGCGAGCGCGGATTCCGCCGCGCCCGCCCGCGCTCCCGCCCGGTCGCTCACCGGGTCCGGGAACGGCGCCTCAATCCTTGATCGTGCACAGCGCGGCGCCCTGCGACACGGAGTCGCCCGGTGCCGCGGTGAGACCGGTGACCGTGCCCGCCTTGTGCGCGGTCACGGGGTTCTCCATCTTCATCGCCTCCAGCACCCCGATGAGGTCGCCGCTGGCGACCTGCTGGCCCTCCTCCACGGCGAGCTTGATCAGGGTGCCCTGCATCGGCGCCGTCACGGCGTCACCGGAGACGGTCGCGCCCGCGCCGCCGGACGCGCGCTTGCGCGGCTTCTTCTTCCCCGCGCCGGCGGCCGGGGCGGCGCCCGCTCCCAGCTCCGCGGGCAGCGAGACCTCCACTCGGCGGCCGTCGACCTCCACGACGATCGTCCGCCGCTGAGCGACCTCCTCCTCCGGCGGGACGGAGTCGGTGAACGGGGTCAGCTGGTTGTCGAACTCGGTCTCGATCCACCGCGTGTGCACGGTGAACGACTCCGCGCCGGAGTCGGCGACGTAGGCCGGGTCCCGCAGCACGGCGCGGTGGAACGGCAGCACGGTGGCGATGCCCTCGACCTGCATCTCCTCCAGCACCCGGCGGGACCGGGCGATGGCCTGAGCGCGGTCGGCGCCGGTCACGACGACCTTCGCCAGCAGCGAGTCGAACTGCCCGCCGATGACGCTGCCCGACTCCACGCCGGCATCGACGCGCACGCCGGGACCGGCCGGGGCGACGAACTTCGTCACCGTGCCCGGCGCGGGCAGGAAGTTGCGGCCCGGGTCCTCGCCGTTGATGCGGAACTCGATGGAGTGCCCGACCGGGGTCGGGTCCTCGTCGAGGCGCAGGTGCTCACCGGCGGCGATGCGGAACTGCTCGGCGACCAGGTCCAGGCCGGTGGTCTCCTCGGAAACGGGGTGCTCGACCTGCAGCCGGGTGTTGACCTCCAGGAACGAGATCGTGCCGTCGACTCCGACGAGGAACTCCACCGTCCCCGCGCCGTGGTAGCCGGCCTGCGAGCAGATGTCGCGGGCGGCCGAGTGGATCTGCGCGCGCTGCGCCTCGCTGAGGAACGGCGCGGGCGCCTCCTCCACCAGCTTCTGGTGCCTGCGCTGCAAGGAGCAGTCGCGGGTGCCGACCACGATCACCTTGCCGTGCTGGTCGGCCAGCACCTGGGCCTCGACGTGGCGGGGCCGGTCCAGGTAGCGCTCCACGAAGCACTCGCCGCGGCCGAAGGCCGACACGGCCTCGCGCACCGCGGAGTCGAACAGCTCCGGGATCTCCTCGATCGTGCGGGCGACCTTGAGGCCGCGGCCACCGCCGCCGAACGCGGCCTTGATGGCCACCGGCAGCCCGTGCTCCTGCGCGAACGCGACGATCTCGTCGGCGTCGGCGACCGGGTCCTTGGTGCCGGGCACCAGCGGGGCACCCGCCGCCAGCGCGATGCGCCGGGCGGTGACCTTGTCGCCGAGGTCGCGGATCGCCTGCGGCGTCGGGCCGATCCACACCAGGCCGGCGTCCAGCACGGCCTGCGCGAAGTCGGCGTTCTCGGACAGGAACCCGTACCCCGGGTGCACCGCGTCGGCCCCGGCCCGCTTCGCGGCCGAGATCACCTTCTCGAAGTCCAGGTAGGACTCGCCCGCGGTGGCGCCGCCCAGCGCGAACGCCTCGTCCGCGAGCCGCACGAACACCGCGTCCGCGTCCGGTTCCGCGTAGACGGCCACCGAGGCGATGCCGGCGTCACGGCACGCCCGCACCACTCGGACCGCGATCTCGCCGCGGTTGGCCACCAGAACCTTCTTCAACCCCATGGTGTTCACACCATCCCTGTCCGCAGTGGTCTTGTCTCGGCGGATCCCGCTGCGGGGGATCGCCGGGTCGGTAGGCGGACGCCGCGCCCGGCGGCGTCCTGGTCGGCCCGCATCAGCGCGGCCGGGTGGAGTAGCGCCACGCGCCCCTGCCGGGACGCGGCGACGCGTGCGCCGGGCCGTGCCGCAGCCGGTCCCCGCGGGAGGCCCAGTACGACACCGGGGCCTCCGGTTCGGCCGCCCCGCCGCTCCCGCTGAGCGCGGTGAGCGTCGCGGTCAGCGCGGCGATCTCGGTGTCGGTGGGCTTGCCGTGCACGACGCGCAGCACGGGGCGCCGGTCCGAGCCGGTGCCGTCGTCCTCGCCGGGCACCACGCTGAGCTCCGGTGCCGCGTCCTCGTCCGAACTGCTCATTGCGGCTCCTCAAAAGTCCTCGAAGAACGACCCTCGATCCTCGTCCTGCCAGCGGCGGAGCCGCTGAACTGGAAGAGCTCCTCACAGCGGGATGTTGCCGTGCTTCTTGGCGGGCAGGGACTCGCGCTTGTCCGCCAGCATCCGCAGCGAACGGGCCAGGTAGCCGCGCGTGTGCGACGGCGGGATGACCGAGTCGACGTAACCGCGCTCGGCGGCGACGTAGGGGTTGCAGAGGGTGTCCTCGTACTCCTGCTGCAGCTGCGCGCGCAGCGCCTCGACGTCCTCGCCGTTCTCGGCGGCTTCGGCGAGCCTGCGCCGGTAGAGGATGTTCGCGGCGCCCTGCGCGCCCATCACCGCGATCTGCGCGGTCGGCCACGCCAGGTTGATGTCGGCACCCAGGTGCTTGGAGCCCATCACGTCGTAGGCGCCGCCGTAGGCCTTCCGGATGATCACCGTCACCAGCGGGACGGTGGCCTCCGCGTAGGCGTAGAGCAGCTTCGCGCCGCGCCGGATGATGCCGTTCCACTCCTGGTCGGTGCCGGGCAGGAAGCCGGGGACGTCCACGAAGGTCAGCACCGGGATGTTGAACGCGTCGCAGGTGCGCACGAACCGCGCGGCCTTCTCGCTGGCGTCGATGTCGAGGGTGCCCGCCATCTGGGTGGGCTGGTTGGCGACCAGGCCGACGCTGCGGCCCTCGACGCGGCCGTAGCCGACGACGATGTTCGGCGCGAACAGCGCGGAGACCTCCAGGAACTCGCCTTCGTCGAGGACCTTGGCGAGGACTTCCTTCACGTCGTAGGGCTGGTTCGGCGAGTCCGGCACCAGGGTGTCGAGTTCGAGGTCGGACTCCCCGACGTTGTCGGCGATGGAACCGGCCTCGGCCTCCGCGTCGAACGCGGGCGGCTCGGAGAGGTTGTTCGACGGCAGGAACGAGAGCAGTTCCTTGACGTAGTCGACCGCGTCCTGCTCGTCGGAGGCCAGGTAGTGCGCGTTGCCGGAGCGGGAGTTGTGCGTGCGGGCACCGCCGAGGTCCTCGAACGTCACCTCCTCGCCGGTCACCGTCTTGATCACGTCCGGGCCGGTGATGAACATGTGCGAGGTCTGGTCGACCATCACCGTGAAGTCGGTGATCGCGGGCGAGTACACCGCGCCGCCCGCGCACGGTCCGACGACCAGCGAGATCTGCGGGATCACGCCGGAGGCGTGGGTGTTGCGCTTGAAGATCTCCGCGTACAGGCCGAGCGCGGCCACGCCCTCCTGGATGCGGGCGCCGCCGGAGTCGTTGATGCCGACCAGCGGGCAGCCGATCTTGAGCGCCAGGTCCATGACCTTGACGATCTTCTCGCCGAAGACCTCGCCCAGCGAGCCGCCGAACACGGTGAAGTCCTGCGAGAACACGCAGATCTTGCGGCCGTCGACCGTGCCGTACCCGGTCACCACGCCGTCGCCGTAGGGGCGGTCGGCGTCGAGGCCGAAGTTCGTCGAGCGGTGCCGGGCGTGCTCGTCGAGCTCCACGAACGAGCCCTCGTCGAGCAGCAGGTCGATGCGCTCGCGGGCGGTCAGCTTGCCCTTGGCGTGCTGGCGCTCGATCGCGCGGTCGGAACCCGCGTGCACCGCCTCGTGGTTGCGCCGGTACAGATCCGCCAGCCGACCGGCCGTCGTGTGGATGTCCGGCTCCTCCGCCGGCGGCACGCCCACCGGTTCCGTCGCGCTGCTCATCGCTCCTGCGACCCGCCATTCCTCGCTCGTGGACGACTTCCGTGGTCGTGGACGCGCCCGTCGCGCCCCTTCGGCGGCGAGCCCGCGATCGGGCCGCACCACCGCGGACCGCGTCCTGCGCACGTCCGCACGACCGGAACCCGCACGTCCTCGACGCTCGGGTCCCCCGTTCGGAGGCTAGTTCGAGCCCACCCGGTCAGTCAACCGAGAAGTGAGCACGCCCTACCCTGCGATGAACGTCGAAATACCTAGAAAACCACCCTGCGGGTCGCGAGAAGTGAACAGCGGCTAGCACGCACCTCACAAGAAGAAGTCATGGACCGCTGGTGAACATGAGTGCCGCGCCGACCCGCCGCACCGCCTCGGGAGCGCGCACCGTGCCGGTCCGGGCCATGTCGTTGGCCAACGTCAACGTCGCCTGCACCAGCACCCGCGCGGTCGCCGCGTCGAGCTCGGGCCGGACCTCCCGCAGCAGCGAGACCCACTCGGTGACGTACTCGTGCTGGGTCTGGCGCGCCCGGTGCCGCTCGTGGTCGGGCAGGTGCCCCACCTCGCCGACGAGGATGTCGATGAACCCGCCGTGGTCGAGCGCGAAGGTGATGTAGGACCACAGCAGCGCCCGCAACGTCTCCGCCGCGTCCGAGGAGCGGACCAGCGTGCGGCCGAGGTCGATCTCCAGCCACGCCGAACCGCGGGTGATCACGGCGTCGAGCAGTTCCTGCTTGCTGGCGAAGTGGTTGTAGACGCTGGGGCCGGCGATGCCGACCTCGGCCCCGATCTCCTCGGTGGTCACGGCCGCGTAGCCGCGTTCGGCGAACAGCCGGGTCGCCGCCGACAGCAGCTGCCGCCGCCGGGACGCGCCGCCGCGTTGCAGCAGCAGCGCGTCGGCGTCGGAGTTCGCCGTCCCGCGACCGGAGACCAGCGGCGGCAGCGCGGTGATCGTGACGATCACGTCCCGCAGCAGCGCCTCGAACTGGGCGCGCGGCAGCTCGACGCGGTGGTACGACGGGCTGGTCAGCGCGCTGAACAGGCACCAGCCGCGGAACCGGGCGTCGTCCTCGGTCAGCTCAGGGCGCCAGGCCCGCGCGAGGTCGGCGAGGCCGCCCGCGACCACCCGCAGCTGGTCCTTGAGCTCGTCGCGGTCCTCGGCGGGCAGGTGCCGGGCCTCCCGCTGCCAGAGCACGCCGAGCTCCCGGTGGTCGAGCGCCGCCGCCGCGAGTTCGCGCACCACGGCGTCGAGGTCGTCGGACCGGTCGTCGAGCACCCGCTCGAAGGGTTGCAGGTGGGTGAGCACGACCCGCCGCAGCAGCAGCTGCTTGCCCTTGAAGTGGCGGTACAGCGCCGAGGGGCCGACGCCGACGGCCTCGGCGATGTCGCTGACGCCGACCCGCGCGTAGCCCCGCTCGTAGAACAGGCGCGAGGCGGCCTCGAGGATGAGTTCCCGCCGGTTGCGCGGGCGGATTCCGCCCGGCCTCGTCTCCGCCACTGCCACGACCTCCCGGCACGTCCCGGCCACCGCGGCGCTCGCCCCGGCGGTTCGGGCACAGGATAGGCCGCGGTACGGGACGAACAGGTCACGCGCGGTGCAACCCCGGTCACACGTCATAGCGCGGAGCCGAACCGGGTGCGCGAGCCGGGATGCGCCCTCGATCGACTTCTCCCGCACGCGCCGCCCGGTCGGTTACAGTCAGCCCTGACCGCGAACCGAGGCGTGCGCGCCCCACGGACAGCCCCGCCCGAACCGCAAGGAGAACCGGTCATGACGACCTCCACCGGGATCCGCAGCACCACCGCCCGGGGCGTGCGCACCGTCCACCTCGCCCGGCCCGAACAGCGCAACGCCATGGACGGCGCGATGTTCGCCGCCTACTACGACGCGCTCGCCGAAGCCGACGCCGACCCGGAGGTCCGGGCCGTCGTCGTCACCGGCGACGGCGACTGGTTCTGCAGCGGAGCGTCCCCCGACGCGCTGCACCAGCTCGCCGGGGACGACGCCCCCGACCTGGAGGACTCGCTCGGCCACCCGCCGCACCTGCCGATGACCCTGCGCACACCACTGATCGCCGCGATCAACGGCGGCGCCGCCGGGCTCGGGCTGGCGCAGGCGCTGTTCGCCGACGTGCGGTTCCTCGCCGAAGGAGCGCGGCTGTCCACCGCGTTCAGCAAGCTCGGCCTCATCGGCGAGTACGGCACCGCGTGGCTGCTGCCCAGGCTCATCGGCGTCGCCTCGGCGATGGACCTGCTGCTGTCCGCCCGCAAGGTGGAGGCGGCCGAAGCGAAGGAACTCGGCCTCGTCCAGCACGTGCTGCCCCGGCGCGAAGTGCTGCCCGCGGCCCAGGAGTACGCCCGGCTGCTGGCGCAGAACTGCTCCCCGCGCTCGATGGCCGTGATCAAGCAGCAGGTGTGGCGCGGCATGGACCTCGACGGTCCGCAGGCCGTCGCCGAATCGGTGCGGCTGATGGGCGAATCCCTCGCAGCGCCGGACTTCCGAGCAGCCGTGCGCACGCTCGGGCAGCGCGGCCCGGTGGAGTTCCCCCCGCTGCCCCCGAACTGATCGGCGTGAGCGGTGGCTGCAGGCGGCCACCGCGGATCACCCGGATCGCGCCCCTCCGGCGGCTGCGCCGCGAGCCGCGAACCAGGCGCGCACCTCGGGCGAGAGCCGATCGCCGACCCCGGATTTCGGGTCGTAGTAGGCCGCATAGGCCTCCGCGAACCATTCCTGGGGGTTCGAGAACTGGTAGTTGGACAGCGCGTGGCTGCTGCGTTGCTCCGTCGAGTAGCTGACCCACTTCCCGTGCTGGTCCACGTGGTAGGTGCGCCCGCCCACGTCCAGGACGGACGCGCCACCGTCGTCGAGGGACCAGGGTTGTGCGAGGGCGAACCGGATGAACCGCAGCGCCAGGTCACGGCGCCTGTCGAGCTCCGGTGGCTCCAGGTAGCGCGCGAAGCGGTCGAAGTACTTGTGCAACCACCCCGCCTTCCCTACCGCGTCCTCGCGCACGCTCTCCGCACCCAGTCGCAGGGCGAGGGTGCCGATGGCGATCCTCTCGTTCGTCGCGGGGAGCACCGCGAGAAGCCCCGCCTGCCGGAAGACCGCCCTCGCCACGTCCTCCATGTCCGCATCGAGGTGGACCCGCCATCCCCCGAAGCGCTCCTGTTCGGCCAAGCCCAGGTTCCACTCGACCATCTCGTCGACCGCGTGGCCGACCTCGTGGCGGACGGTCCACTCCACCAGGTTCCCGTGGGCCAGTTCGTCCGAGACGCCCGCCATGACGTGCCGCTCGCCCCTGCCGATGCCGAGTGCGCGGTCGCTCTTCGAACCGATGCCCTCCATGCCGCTCATCGCCGCGCGGTCCATCAGCTTGCGCTGCCACCTGGAGCCTCGGTTGAGCCTCGCGTACAGCCAGTCCGGTGCCCGGACGCCACCGGCGATGATCGGGTGCACGATGCTGATCGTCTGGTCTTCGGTGTCGTAGGAGCTGGTGTAGTTGCCGCTCGGGTCCGGTTCGATGGCGATCAGCTGCTCGTTCGGCCCCAGGTCCCCCTGCGGCAGGCTTGCCAGCGCCGCGTCGATCCTTTCCAGCACCGCGGGGCCGAAGTGCCCGTCGGCGCCCTCCGGCGGCCCGATCCTGATGCCGTACTTCTCGCTCAGCGCCCGTTCCCGCTCGTGGACGTCGCCCCGCCTGACCGGCTTCCCGTCCGCTCCCGGTTCGGCGCCGGTTTCGACTCGCTGCACGGCCGCCCGCTCGTGCCCGCCCGGTGCCCACGACCCGCCGCCGCTCTCCCCCTCGACCCGTCTGCGCTCGCGGGAACGTCGCACCCACTCTGCCGTCGCGGCGTTGCCGAGCGTGCGTTGGAGCGCGATCAGGCCGTCCGGCGCCGGACGGTCGCCCGGCGCCGGAGCGACCGGCCTGCGGGAGATCGAACCTCGTTCGCGCTCCGGCGATCGCCCGGATTCGTGGTGTCGCACAGCACCTCTCCCCACCGCCCGGACCTCTCTGCCCAGTCTCGGCAGCCCGCGCATACCGCCACAAGGTCGCCCCGGCCCCACTCCGCTGCCCGGAAGCGCAAGGGGACCTGCCCTGCCGTGCTCATCGCAGGAGGTTCGACGCACCCCGCGCCCCGCCGTCCCGCGCGAGCCGCTCGCGTCACGCTCGGCGTTCGTGTTTCGTTGCACTTCGAGGGCTCGACCCACCGGGCCGCAAGGGAGGTTGGACATGGCACGCACCTGGTTGCGGCGCATCGCGGAACTGGACCCGGTCACCGATCACCACGAGATCTACAAGATCTCCATCGGGTACGAGTTCCCGTTCGACTACCAGCGCGCGCTGGAATTCGCCCTGTTCCGGACCTACTGCGTGCCGAGCATCTCGGCGCTGCTGGCCGCGACCGGCGAGTTCGAGAAACGTCCGCAGCAGCGCTACGACGACACCGCGCTGCTGATGGCCGAGATCGCCGAGCACGGCTACGACTCCGAACGCGGCAAGCAGGCGCTGCGCGTGGTCAACCGGGCGCACGGCCGCTACACCATCTCCAACGACGACATGCTGTACGTGCTGTCGACCTTCGTCTACGACCCGATCGACTGGATCGACGAGTTCGGCTGGCGGCCCCTGCACTCCCACGAACGCGATGCGGCGTTCTACTACTTCCAGGCCGTCGGCAAGCGGATGGGCATCAAGGACATCCCGCCGACGTTCGCGGACTTCCGCCGGTTCAAGGCGGACTACGAGCGCGAGCACTTCCAGTACAGCGAGACCAACCACCTGATCGGCCGCTACACGCTGGACCTGTTCTGCTCCTGGTTCCCCAAGCCGCTGCACCCGCCGGTATCGCTGGCCGTGCGCGGACTGCTGGACGAGCCGATGCTCACCGCCTTCGGCTTCCGCGCGGCGCCGGCGTGGGTGGGCAAGGGCGCGCGCGGCGCGCTGAAGCTGCGGGCGGCCGTGGTGCGCTGGATGCCGGAGCGCACCGAATCGAAGCTGGCGCAGGACCCGGGCAACCGCACCTACCCGAACTACCCGCGCGGCTACACCCCCGAGGACCTGGGCGCCCCGGCCCCCGCCGACATCGACCCCAAGTGGCTCCGCCGCTCCAGCTGACCCGGAGCTTTTCGCGGTGAACGGACCGTTCGCCCAATCCCCTTGGGCAGACGGTCCGTTCACCCGCTCCACATGCCGCAACGATGCAGCGCGAAGCGCACGGCGCAGCAACCGTCGGCATGGCTCGCACGACTTTCGGAGTGAACGGACCGTTCGCCCAATCCCCTTGGACGAACGGTCCGTTCACTCGCTTCGCCAGTGCGGCGGCGTCAGGTGTAGAGGGAGTCGATGTCGGTGGCGTAGCGCTCCTGGACGGCCTTGCGCTTGAGCTTCAGGGTCGGGGTGAGCTCGCCGCTCTCCGCGCTCCATGGCTGCGCCAGCACTTCGTAGCGCTTGATCTGCTCGGCGCGGGCGAGCCGGCCGTTCACCTCGGTCAGCAGCACGTCGAGCTCCGCGCGCACCTTCGGATGCGCCGCCAGCTCCCCGAGATCGCCGGTGATGCCGTGCGCCGCCGCCCAGCCGGGCGCGGTCTCCTCGTCGAGCACGATCAGCGCCGTCAGGTAGGGCTTGCGGTCCCCGATCACCACCGCGTGCCCGACCAGCTGGTGCGCCCGCAGCAGGCCCTCCACCTTCGCCGGGGCGATGTTCTTGCCGCTGGCGGTGATGATGAGTTCCTTCTTGCGGTCGGTGATGGTCAGGTAGCCGTCGTCGTCGATCCACCCGATGTCGCCGGTGGCCAGCCAGCCCTCGTCATCGGTGGCGCGGGCGATCTCGCCGGACTCGTCGAGGTAACCGAGGAAGACGACCGGCCCGCGCACGAAGACCTCGCCGTCCTCGCCGAGGCGCAGCTCCACGCCCGGCACCGGTCTGCCGACCGAACCGGGCCGGTAGGCGTCGGCGGTGTTGGCGGTGGCGCAGCCGGTGGTCTCGGTCATCCCCCACACCTCCAGCACCTCGATGCCGAGGCTCGCGAGGAATTCGAGCACGTGCGGCGGCAGCGGGGCGGCGCCGCCGCTGGCCCAGCGCAGTTCGTCGAGGCCGAGCATCGCCCGCACGGGGCGCAGCACCTGGGCATCGGCTTCGGCGAGCCGGTCCGCGTGCTCGGCGGGCACGGGCTCGCCCCGGCCGCGCAGCCGGAACGCGTGCAGGGCGAGTTCTTGGGCGCGGGCGAGCAGTTCGCGCTGCGGCTCGGCCTGGCGGGCGAGAACGGCCTGCAATCCTGTGGTGATCTTCTCCCACACCCGGGGGACGCCGAAGAACGCGGGCGGGCGGACGAACGCCAGCGTCTGCACCACCTGCGCCGCGTCGGGGCACACCGAGACGTGCAGCGCCTTGTAGAGCGCGCGGTAGATGCCCAGCTCCCGTTCGGCGACGTGCGCCAGCGGCAGGTACGACACCGAGGGCGCACCGTCCGGGGTGGGCGCGATGCGGTCCACGGCAACGGCTTCGTAGACGGCGTTGCGGTGGCTGAGCACGACGCCCTTGGGGTCGCCGGTGGTGCCGGAGGTGTACATCATCGCCAGCGGGTCGTCGGAGGTGATGTGCGCCCAGCACCGCTCGAACACCGCCGGATCGGCCCGGTGCAGCGCGGTGCCTTCGGCGTGCAGTTCGTGCCAGCGCACGAACCGGTCGTCGCCCGGCGGGGTGGCGACCTCCGGGTCGAGGACCACCACGGCGCGGACCTCGGTGTTCCCGGCCAGCACGGGAGTCCACCGGTCCAGTTCGGCGGCGCCTTCCAGGACGACCACGGCGGCCTTGCTGTGCGCGGCGACGAACCCGATCTGCTCGGTGCTCAGCGTCGCGTAAGCGGTGCAGGGCAGCGCCGCCAGGTGGGTGGCGGCGAGGTCGACGATCCAGTGCTCCGGGCGACTGGACATCATGATCATCATGCGGTCTCCGGCGCCGAGCCCGCGCCCGGCCAGGCCGCGCGCCACGGCCGCCACCTCGTCGCGCAGCCGCGACCAGGTCAACGTGGTGTCGTTGCCGCTCAGCGCCGGGCGCTGCGGCTGCTCGCGCGCGTTGCGGGCGAGCAGGCCGGGGATGGTCAGTCCGTCGGCGGCCGCGGCGCACTCTGCTGCGATGGTCACGTCACTCGCTCCTCACTGCGAAAAACCTGCCGGGTCAAGGGGAATCGGGCCGCGGGCGCTCAGATCAGCTTCACGTCGTCGATGAGCCACCGGCCGTCGGGACGCACGAGGGTGAGCTGCATCCGGGTCCGGTCCACCCTCGGTTCCGGACTGTTGGTGTTGGTGATGGTCTGGTCGACGAACAGGACGAGCACGGCCCGGTCCTGGTCGACCTGGACCGCCCCCGCGCCCCGCACCTCGCCCTTCGAGGTCGCCCGGTACTGCTGGATGAGCTGAGTCAGCCCGTCGCTGACCTCCCTGTACTGGCCGGCGAACGCGGGTGAGGCGTTCTCCGACACCGACCCGAAGTTGTCCGGGAGGTTCTGGTGGTCGTAGGTGGTGAGGGCCAACGCGTACCGCTCGCCCGCCGCGAGCGCCTCCGTGCGGGCGGCCTCGTTCGCCGCGGCCTCCCGCAGCCGCACGCCGGTGTAGGTGAGGCCGCCGAGCAGCAGCAGGATCACCAGCGCGGCGGCGAGGACGGACGGCCTGCGCAGTGCGCGCAGCCGCCCCCGTCCATCCACTGTGGACTCGAATGTGCTCGGCGGTTCGACGGGTTCGCCTCCGACGGCCGGGGAATCCTCCGGCCCCGCGGCGGGACCGTCCGCCTCCGGGCGGTGGGTGGTGGTCGTCCCGGCATCGCGGTCGGCTTCGGCTCGGTCGCTGGTCATCGCACTCCTTGGAACATGATCGAGGACCACGGCCGTGGCCCCAGGACCCCGCCGACCCCGCTCGCCGCGCCGGCGTCCGGGGAGGCGGACTGCGCACCCGGCGGCGCCGCCGGGTACCGCGCCGGACCGGCCGCCTCCGATGCGGCGGACACCGGCGAGCCGGGGCGCGGGGCGCTGTCGGCTCCCCGCTGCGAGAGGCCCGGCCCCGGCGCGCAGCTCCAGCCGAGCTGCGGCTCGCGCGGGGCCGTCTCGGTCGGGGTGCGCCGCTCGGTGCCGTAGTAGCAGGCGGGCCCTTGGGCGGCGACCAGGTAGAAGTCGGCGACGTCGCCGTGCACGATGCTCGCGAGGTCGGAGAGCCCCTGCGGCAGCGCCGTCATCGTCTCCCGCAGCGCGGGGACGTGATCGCCGAGCACCTCGCCGGTGATCAGCAGGTTGCCCAGCAGTGCGGATGCGGCGCCCTCGTTGCGCGCGAGCAGGTCCGACACCGCTCGCGTGGTGCCCGGCACCCTCCCGGCGAGGTCGCGGATCGCCGGTTCCTGCGTCCGCGCCTCGTCGGCGAGTTCTCGCATCGAGGACGCGAGCCGCGGCAGCCCGCCCGCCTCGTCGACGGAGCCCAGCACCTGCGGACCCTGCTCGATCAGGTTGGTGAGCTGCGGCTCCCGCTCGGCCGCGAGCCGGGTGAGGTCGCGGGTGTTGTCCATGATCCGGCGCAGCTCGGGACCCGCCCCGTTGAGCCCGGTGGCGGCGGCTTCCGACAGCACCCGGACGTCGTGCGGATCGATGCTCTCGGCCAGGTCGGTGACGTGCACCAGCAAGGTGTCCAGCGGCATGGGCGCGCTGGTGTCCTCGGCCCGGATCACGTCGCCGTCGCGCAGGTACGGCGGCGCGTCGGTGGCGGGCTGCAGGTCCAGGTGCTGCACGGCCATCGGGGTGTCCATGCTGATCCTGGCGACCGCGTCGGCCGGAACCCGGCTGCCGGGATCGAGCCGCAGCCGCAGCGTCACGCCTTCGCCGCTCGGGTCCAGGTCGACGGCACCGACGGTGCCGGTCCGCACGCCGCGGTAGGTGACCTGGGAGGTCTCGGCGAGCCCGGCGGCGTCGGGCAGCCGCACCGCCACGCGGATCGGCGCACGCGCGGGTTCGGCGCCCATCACGGTGTCGACCACGAACGCCCCGCATCCGAGGGCGATCACCAGGAACAGGGCCAGTTGGATCAGCACGGCGCGGCTCATAGGGTTCCTCCGGTCAGCAGCTCGGCGGCGGACCCGGGCGGCGTGACGGGCTGCTCGGGCGCCCCGGTCGGCAGCGGCGGGTTCTGCCCGGTCAGCAGCGGCAGCAGCGTTCCGGACACGTCGAGCGTGCCGTCCAGGTTCAGGTAATCGCCCGGAATGGCCCCGCCGAGCTTCACCTGGAACGTGCGCAGCTCCGTCAACGTGCTCGCGAGGTCGCCGTTGAAGCCGGCCAGCGAGTCCAGCACCGGGCGCAGTTCGTCGAGCTGCGCGGTGAACGCGGGCCCCGCCTCCCGCACGACGCCGTCGGCGGAGCGCCCCAGCGCGGCCACGCCGGTCAGCAGCCGCTCGAACTGCTCGCGCTGGCTCAGCAGCACGTCGATCGCCGGGGTGATCTCGCGCAGCGACCGCTCCAGCAGCGGCGTGTCCGCGGCGGTCGCGGCCGACAACCGGTGCAGCGAGTCGATGGCGGCGTCGAACTCCGCCCGGTTCGAGTCCACTTCGGACAGCAGCGCGTCGAGCCGGTGCAACAGGTCGCGCACCTTCTGCTCCCGCCCGCCCAGCGCGGTGTTGAGCTCGGTGACGACGGTGCGCGCCTGGTCGAGGCCGCTGCCGCCGAGCACGGTCCCGAGCGCGGCGAGGGTGTTCTCCAGGTCCGGTCCGCGCGCGGTGCGCGCCAGCGGAATCGTGTCGCCGTCGGCGAGCAGGTCCGGCGAGGCAGGGGCGACGGGCGGCTCCAGCACCACGAACTGCTCGCCGAGCGCCGCGGTCAGTTCCAGCCGCGCGGCGGTGTCCTCCGGCAGCCGCAGGCCGGGGGCCAGGTCGAGTCGGACGAAGGCCTTGAAGTCCTTCGTTGACAGGTCGTGCACCCGGCCGACGGTGGCCTGCCCGATGCGCACCACCCCGCCGACGGGCAGGTTGGAGACGTCGCTGAACACGGCGGTGACCCGCGGGCCGTCGCCCTCCCCGCCCAGCGGCAGCTCGTGCAGGCTCAGCCCGCAGGAGCTCGTCAGCAGCGCGGTGGCCAAGACCAGCGGGACCAGCGCGCGGCGGCGTCCGGCCGGTGCCGCGCCGGTGACCGGAACGGGCTCGTCGTCGCGCATCATCCGCCTCCCGCCATGGTGTGCAGCGGATCGAGGTTCGGCGGGAACGGGATCGGGTTCACCAGCCCCGGCCCGGAGCACAGCGGCACCGGGAACCGCTCGCACAGCCGCGCGGTCGCCGGGAACTGGGCGAGGTTCGAGGAGATGTTCAGCCGGATCCGCAGCCGTTCGTCCTCGGTGACGGCCCGGCTGAAGTTGCCGAACACCAGCGGCAACGTGGTCAGCACTTCGGAGAGCTGCTCGCGCTGCGCCGCGACCTGCGCCGTGGTGCCCGCGAGGTCGTGCACGCTGCCGGTGAGCTCGCCACCGTGCTCCCGGATCAACATGTCCGCCTGCGCGAGCGTCCGGGAGAGCCGTCCGATGGTCTGGTCGAGGTGCAGCCGCTGCCCGCCGTAGTCCTCGCTCGCCCGCCGCACCCCCGCCGCCAACGAGTCCACAGTGGAGCGGTGTTCGGCCAGCGCGCGGACCAGCACGTCGAGGTTCCCGATCAGCGCGCCGAGCTGTTCCCGGTCGCCCGCCAGCACGTCGGTGGCGCCCGCGAGCCGGGTGATCGCGGTGCGCAGCCGCGGCCCGGTGCCGTCCGCGGAGCTCGCCGCCGAGTGCAGCAGCGCGCCGAGGTCGTCGCCCCCGCCCGCCCCGTCCGGACCGAGCGCGGAGACCACCGTGTCCAGCGACGACATCAGCTCGTCCCAGCGGATCGGCGAGTGCGCGCGCTCCGCCGGGATCACCCCGCCGTCGGCCAGCGCGGGACCGCCCGCGTAGGCCGGGCCGAGTTCCACGAACCGGTCGCTGATCAGCTGCGGGCTCATGATGTAGGCGTGCGCGTCGGCGGGCAGCGCGATGTCCGGACGGATCCGCATCACCACCCGCACCACCGGTCCGCGCGGGTTCACCTGCTCAACGACGCCGACCGGAACGCCCAGCACGTGCACCTTGTTGCCGGGGTAGATCCCGTCGACGGTGGCGAAGTCCGCCGAGACCACGTGCGCGGGCGCGGGCCGCAGCAGCACGTACCAGCCGCCCGCGATGAGCAGCGCCGCCGCGCAGCCGAGGGCGATCAGCCTGGAGGGTCGTCGGTTCATCGGCACCCCTCGACGAGCCCCGCGAGGCACAGCAGGTTGTCCGGCAGCGGGCCCGCCGGGCCGGACACGTCGCCCCAGCTGCCGTTGCCGGTGGCGTTGGCCAGCGAGCGCCCCGCCGGACCGAGGGTGGCGATGGTCTGCGCGATGGCCTGCTCGTCGCGGCGCAGCGCGGCGGTGATCTCGCGCAGGTCGCTCAGCAGCGGCCCGAGCTTCGCGGAGTTCTCCGCGAGGAAGCCGTCGAGCTGCGCGCTGAGCGCGTCCACGTCGTCGATGAGCCGCAGCACCGCCTCCCGGCGTTCGGTGAGGGTGCGCAAAATCAGGTCCGCGTCGCCGAGCAGTTCCACCAGCGCGTCCTGCTGCTCCACCAGCGTCGCCGTCGTCGAGCGCGCGCCGTCGAGCAGCTCGTCGAGCTGCGCGTCGTGGCGGTCGATCAGCTCGGCGGCCCCGGCGATCCCGGTCAGCGCCCGCCCCAGCAGCTCCGGGTCCTGCGGGGCCGCTTCGCGGGCGGTGGACATCATCCGGCGCATCGCTTCGAGGTCGAGCTGCTCGGCGGTGCCCGTGGCGTCGGCGCCGAGCTCGTCGAGGCTGTAGGGGATGCGGGTGCGCTCGCGCGGGATCACCGAGTCGAGTTCGCCGAGACCGGCCGGTTCCACCGCGAGGTAGCGGGAACCCATGATGGTCGCCAGGCGCACCGAGGCGGAAGTGGCGGTGCCGAGGCGCTGCTCGCGGTCCAGCCGGAACGTCACCCGCACCCGGTCCCCCGCGATGTCCATGCCGGTGACGCGCCCGGCGGGGACTCCGGCGACGTGCACCTGCGCGTCGGCGGTCAAGCCGCCCGCGTTGGCGAATTCCGCGGTGTACTCCCGGGTTCGCCACAGGAACGACAGCTGCGGCACTGCCACGACGGCGCCGAGCACCAGCAGCGCCACGACCAGGCCCACGGCGCCGACGACGATGGGGTCGCGCTCGCGACGGCGGCTCATCGGCACACCTCCGAGTGCGGGCCGCCACCGAGGTCGACCTGCGCCCCGCCGACCGACACCCGCAGGTTGCAGACGTAGATGTTGACCCAGCTGCCGTAGTCCAGCATCCGGTTCAGCTTCGTGACCAGCTCCGGAAGTCCCTGCACCGCGGTGTCGAAGCGCTGCTGGTTGTCCACCCAGCCCTGCGACATCGCGCCGAGCGCGTCCACGTCGCGGGTCAGGTTCGGGGTGATCCGCTCCATCGACCCCCGCACCGAGTTCGCCAGCGTGCCGCCCGCGTCGAGCGCTTCGGCGATGCGGCCCCGGTCCTCGGCGACCGCGGAGGTCAGGTCGCCCAGCCCGCCGATCAGCGCGCGCACCTCCTCGCGATGCTCGCTCGTGGTGGCCAGCACGGCGTTGAGGTTCACCAGGACCTCGCCGATGACCTGGTCGCGTTCGGCGAGCCCGGAGGTCACCGACACCACGCGCTCCAGCAGGCTCGTCAACGTGCCCGACTCCCCTTGGAACACGGCGATCAGCTCGTGGGCGAGCCGGTTGGCCGCCTGCGGATCCAGCGAGTCGAACAGCGGCTTGAAGCCGTTCATCAGCGCGGTGAGCTCCAACGCCGGCCGCGTGCGCTCCAGCGGGATCGTCGCGCCCGCGGGCAGCGTCGCACCGCCGTCGCCGGCGTCGAGCGCGATGAACCTGCTGCCGAGCAGGTCGGCGTAGCGGACCGCGGCGCGAGTACCGCCGGGCAGCGGCTGGTCGTCGAGCACCTCGAAGCTCACCACGGCGGTGCCGTCGCGCAGCCGCACGTCCTCGACGGCCCCGACGCGCACTCCCGCGATGCGCACTTCGCTGCCCTGCTTGACGCCTTGCGCGTCGGTGAACTCCGCGCGGTAGGTGCGCGTGCCGCCGTCGAGCGGGTGGTCGAGCGTGTTCACCACGAGCACGGCGGAGAGCACCGAAACGGTGACGAACGCGGTGAACTTGGCGGCGGTCGCGGTGAGGCTCATGGCGCCACCACCTGCGTTCCGCGCACCACCGGGCCGAACAGCAGGCCCAGCAGGTCGGCGTCCGGCGCGGACCCTGCGGACGGCGCCGCTGCGCTCTCGTCCGCCGCGGGCGCGCGGGCCGGGTCGGCGAACATGCGCTCCAACTCCCCCTTCTCGCGATCCGTCCCGACGCTGCCGACGGCGCCGCCGTACGTCGTCGCGTCCGGGCAGTGCGGCCCGTCCAAGCCCGGGTAGCGCGGGCAATCGGCGGGCGTGTACGGGTGCGGGTCCTCCAGCGTCACCGGCGCCCGGATCCGGAAGCGGTCGTCGACGAAGGTGCGGCTCGCGTTCGAGGTGAACTCGCGCAGGTTGCGCAGCGTCTCCGGAATCCGGTCCGCGCCGCCGCCGAGCACCTCCGAGGCGGGTCGCGCGACGTGCACGACCTCGATGGCGCGGGCCGCGTTCTCGTCCAGGAACCGCTGGGACCGCTCGGTGAGCTCGGTCCCGGCGCCCAGCAGGTCCGCGAGGTTCTCCCGTTCCTCGACCACCGCGCGCGAGAGCACCACCGCGTCGTCCAGGGTCGCCAGCAGGTCCGGGGCCGCGGCGGCCAGCTGCTCGGTGAGCCCGGCGACCTCCCCGAGCTCGCCCACCGTCTCCGCCGGGTCGAACCGGCCCGACAGGTCGTGCAGCACGTCGGCGGTCTCGCCGAGCTCGGCGCCGCGCCCGCGCAGCACGTCGGCCATCGTGCCCAACGCCACCTGCAACTCCGCGGGCCGCAAGCTCTGCAGCAGGGCGAACATCCGGGTGTAGGCGTGGTAGATCCGCACCGTGGCCGCATCGGTGTCCGCCGCGATCTCGGCCCCCGGTTCCAACCGGCCACCGGCCGCGGACCCGGCGAGCTCGACGTACTGGTCCCCGAACAACGTCTTCGGCAGGATCCGCAGCCGCACCCCCGCCGGGATCGAGTCCATCGTGGACGGATCCATGCGCAGCGTCAGCCGGGAACCCGCCGTTCCCTCGTCCACCTCGGCGAGCTCACCGACCACCACGCCCCGGTACCGCACGGCCGAGTTCACCCGCACCGGTCCCGCCGCCGCGGGCACCTCCGCGCTCACCGTCGGATCGGACTCGAACGCCTCGCCGCCGCCCAGCACCGCGAACACCGCCGCGCCCAAGACCACCACGACACCGCCGATCCCGCGCAGCGCCAGCGAAGTCCGGCTCACGCCGCCGCGCGTCAGGTCCACCATCACTGCACCCCCAACGCGGGCAGGCTGGGGCTCAAGCCCCAGAACAGCAGCGTCAGCACCATGTCCGTGAACGTGATCGCGACGATGCTGGTGCGCAGCGCCCGCCCCGCGGCACGCCCCACCCCTTCGGGACCGCCGGTGGCGTAGTAGCCGTAGAAGCAGTGCACCAGCGTCACCACCATCGCGAACACCACGGCCTTCAGCAGCGAGAACCCGATGTCCGACGGGGTCAGCAGCAGCTGGAAGTAGAAGTCGTAGGTGCCGCCGGACTGGCCTTGCAGGGTCACGACCGCGACCCGCGTCGCGATGTAGGACGCGAACAGGCCCACCAGGTACAGCGGCACCACCGAGATGAACGCCGCCGCCATCCGGGTGCTGACCAGGAACGGCAACGAGCGCACCGCCATCGACTCCAGCGCGTCGATCTCGTCGGAGATCCGCATCGCGCCCAGCTGCGCGGTGAAACCGGTGCCGACCTTCGCCGCCAGCGCGATGCTCGCCACCAGCGGCGCCAGCTCGCGGGTGTTGACCATCGCCGACATCAACCCGGACATCGGGGTCAGCCCGATCAGGTCCAGCCCCCGGTACCCCTCCAGCCCGACCTGGGTGCTGGCCACGAACGACATCGCGAAGATGACGCCGATGGTGCCGCCCCCGGCGAACAACGAGGCCGCGCCGAAGCTGATCTCCGCGACGAGCCGCGCCACGTGCCTGCCGTAGTGCACCAGCGCGAACGGTACCGACGCGATCGACCGGAAGTAGAAGGTGGCCTGCACCCCGAACGACACCAGCAGGTCGATCAGCCCTCGGGTGCGCCGCACCGCACCACGCCGCGCCGCCCGGACGAGGAGGTCCGCCATCAGAACTCCCCCTTCGGCGGCAGCAGCAGCGGGTGCAGTTCGGTGAGCACGGTGTTCGCCACGAACACCAGCACGAACGCCATCACCACGGCCTCGTTGACCGCGTCGCCCAGCCCGCTCGGGCCGCCCTTGGCGGTGAGGCCTTTGAACGCCGACACCAGCGCCGCCAGGACCGCGAACGTGCCCGCCTTGACCTCGGCCATCAGGAACCCGCCGGGATCCGAGTACGCGGTCAGCGTCGCGAGGAACCCGCCGGAAGACCCTCCCAGCAGCACGTGCACGAGCAGCGTGGCGGTGATGCCGAGGGCCATCACCACGCCGTTGAGCAGCACCGTGACCACGACCGCCGCCAGCACCCTGGGCACCACCAGGCGCTCCATCGTGGAGAGCCCCATGACCTCCATGGCGTCGGTCTCCTCGCGCAGCTTGCGCGCGCCGAGGTCCGCGCAGATCGCCGAACCGCCCACCCCGGAGATCATCAGCGCGCACACCAGCGGCGCGGCCTGGCCCACCACCACGAACGCCACCACCGCCCCGGCGTAGCTCTCCGCGCCGAGCTGCCCGGCGAGCGAACCGATGTTCACCGCGACCAGCACGCCCAGCGGGATCGTCATCAGCACCGCGGGCACCGTGCTCACCGACGCCAGGAACCAGGACTGCTCCAGGCATTCCCGCCACGACAACCGCCGCCCGAGCAGCGCCCGTCCCCCGGCGCGCACGGTCCGCAAGGAGAACACCAGCAGCAGCCCCGCCTGCGCCGCCGCATCCGCGAACGGGCCGCGGGCGGGCGGTGTCTCCAGGGCCATCGTCGGCTCCCTCCGAAGTGCGGCGCACCTCTAGAACGAGTGTTACGTAGCATGCGTTACGGAACAATCGTTTTGACTTTTCGGGGGGAACGACGTGGTCAAGAAGATCCGCGACCCGCGCTCGCGCCAGCACATCGTGGAGGCGGCGTGGCGGCTGCTCGCCGACCGGGGGCTCGGCGCCACCACCATGCGCGCCGTCGCGGCCGAAGCCGGGGTGTCCACCGGGTCGGTCACGCACTACTTCGAGGACAAGGCCGAACTGATCAACGCGGTGCTGCTGCACAACGGGAAGGTCGCCGCCCAGCGCGTCGCGGAGGCCGTGGGCGAACGCCGCGGGCTCGACGCGGCGCAGCGCGCCACGCAGGGACTGCTGCCGGTCGACGAGGAACGGCTCACCTGCTGGCGGGTGTGGCTGGCGTCGTGGTCGGCCGACTCCTCGGGCGGCTTCGCCGAGGGCTACCAGGTGTGGCGCTCAGTGCTGCGCAAGCACCTCAACGAGGCCGTGGCGGACGGCGAGCTGCCCGACGGGCTCGACCTGCCGCACGAGATCGGCGTGCTGGCCACGCTCGTGGTCGGCACCGGGCTGCTCGCGGGCTCCGACATGTCCACCCGCGATCAGCTGCGCAGGCGGGCCCGCCGCACCTTCAACGAGCACTTCGCCCGGCTGGCCGGGCAGCGCTCGGCGGCCTGAACCGGACCGGGCGCACGAAAACGGGGCTCCGGCCGGGTGATCCTGCGATCACCACCGCGCCGGGCCCCGATGCGTTCGTTCGTGCCGCGGTCTCAGCTCCCCGCGTAGAACGTGAAGCGGACCTTCCCGACCCAGATCTCGTCGCCTTCGGCGAGGGCGGCCCGGTCCACCACCTGCCGGTTCAGGTAGGTGCCGTTGAGCGAACCGGCGTCCTGGATGACGAAACCGTCGCCTTCCCGCCGGATCTCGGTGTGGTAGCGCGACACGGTCACGTCACCGAGCACGATGTCGCAGTCGCGGTGCCTGCCGAGCACCGTGCAGTTCTGCTCCAGCGGGAACACCGCGCCCTGCTCCGGGCCGCGGGACACCACCAGCGCCGCCGTGCCCGTGCGCGGCTGCACCATCGAGTGCGGTGGCGCGGTGGCGGCTTCGTCGGCCCGCGGGGCGGGAACTCCGACGGTGCTCTCCTCCCGCGACCCGGCCGCGTCCTGGGACCCGGGGCGGAACGTTCCGAACGGGGATCGGATCATCATGGTTCTCCCTTGCGCGGACCGGTCAGTTCGTGCGTTTCCCACTGTGACCCCGGTTCGGGGCCGTACGACCGGGCCCTTCGTCCCTAACCGGCCGTGGCCTCCCGCACACCGGGTGATGGCCCGGGTCCGCAGCGCATCCGGACAGGTGACACCGCGCACCACTCCCACCACTCGCGGCCACCGCAACAACCCGACGTGAGCACCCGGCTCACACCCGCACGCCCGCCTCGGCAAGCACCCTCTCCAACCCGTCCCGGACGGCACCACCACAAGCCATGGCCGGAAGTGAGCCGTTCGCCCTGGCGCTCGGAACCGCGCTCGCCGCAAGCGCTGCCGGGTCCGGACGGGAAAAGGGGCCGGTCTGCCGCCCCGACCACGGCAGACCGGCCCCGCCGGCGTTCCCCGCTGAAGTACCGCCTCGTCCGGCCCTAAGCGGGGTGCGCCTCGCTCACGTGCAGCGGGGTTCCCTGCATGCACGTGGTGAGCGCGCCGGGGTCCGGCCGGCCACGCACCACCAGGTGCGCGCCGGGTTTCACCACGGACGGGTCGCCGCCGACCAGCAGGTACGGCGTGCGGCCCTGGCCGGGCAGCAGGGAGCACCGCGGCTCCACCCCCGCCTGGACCGTGCCGACCACCGTGATCTCCCGCTCCGCCGGAGCGGCGAGCGCAGGGGTGGTCGCGCCCGCCGTGCCCAGCACCGACACGAGCAGCGCTCCCACCGTCACCCACCGCGACCTCGTCATGGCGCCCATTGCACAAGGAACTCCCGGCGATCGCCACTCGAGGACCCCGATGAAATTAAACCGAGCACGCGCTCTAATAATGGACCCATGACGCAGGACTCCTCCCCGGTCACCGGGAACGCCACGCTCGCGGTCGAACCCGGCTGGCTCCGCTACGGCTCCGTGCTCGGCTTACCCGTGCTGGGCGGGCTGATCGGCTGGCTGGTCGCGCTCGCCGCGGGGTGGGTGGCCGGGCTGCGCTGGGCCCCGTTCCAAGGGCCGTTCGAGCTGATCGCCTCGTTGCCGCAGCCCGCGGGCACGCTCGGCATCGCCGGGTTCGGCGTGCTCGCCGGCATCGGCTTCTCCTCGCTGATGGCCGCCGAACGCCTGAGCGTTGCCGTGGCCCCGGAGCGCGTCGAGTTCCGCCGCGGGCGACGCGCCCCCGCCGAGGTGGCGGGCACCGACGTGGACGTGGTGTTCCTCGACCGGGGGGCGCTGGTGCTGCAGGACTCGGCGGGCGACGAGCTCGCCAGGGAGCGGACCGGCATCCCCGCCGCAACCCTGCGCGCGGCGTTCCACGAGCACGGCTACCGCTGGTTGAAGTCCGATCCGTACGGCGGCGAGTTCGAGCTGTGGGTCCCGGAAACCCCGGCGGTCGGTGTGCGCGTCGACTCGCTGCTGCGGACCCGCGCGCACGCGCTGAAGAAGCGCAACGACACCGACGCCGCGCAGCTGCGCGAGGCGATCAAGCGCGCCGGATTCCTGGTCCGCGACGAGAAGAAGCAGCAGTACTTCCGGCCCCGGCCGCAGCGGAACGAAGACTGATGCGCACCGTGGACCCCGATCGCTACGCCGCGCGGCGCCGGAACATCCTCGACGCCGCCGCCGGGTGCTTCGCGCGCAAGGGGTTCGACCGCACGACCACCGCCGACATCTGCTCCACCGCGGGGATCAGCTCCGGCAGCCTGTTCCACTACTTCCCGAACAAGCGCGCCGTGTTCACCGCGATCTTCGAGCAGGACGGCCGCGACAACGCCGAACGGCTCACCCGTGCGGCGAGCGCGGCGGACCCGTGGGGCGCGCTGCTGGAGCTGATCGACCACCTGGTCCGGCCGCTCACCGACCGCCGCAACTCCGGTCTGGTCGTCGAGCTGATCGCGCAGGCGGGGCGGGACGAGGAACTCGCCGCGCTGGTCGCGCGCAACGACGGCGACCTGCGCGAGGGCATCGCGGCCCTGCTCGGCAAAGCCGCCGCGCAGGGCAGGATCGACCCCGGCGTCGACGCCGAACGGGCCGCGCACTGGGTCCTGGGCCTGACCGACGCACTGTTCTCCCGCAGCGGCGTGGACCCGGACTTCGATGCCCTCGACCAGGTCCCGACGCTCCGGCTCATCCTCTGCCGCTACCTCGGAGCGGCACCCGGGCGCTGAGCACCCCACCCGTGGTGATCACGTCGACCGCACAGTGCCTCACCAGCGATGACGGCCACATCGGGACGGCTGCGGCTCCCCCGGCAGCACCGCCGGGAACGCGTCAGCCGTCGAACAGCGGTCCGCGGTGGACCTTGTGCTGGGCGGCCTGGGCCAGGGGGCGCAGGACGAGGCTGTCGATGTTGACGTGCAGCGGCTGGGCCACCGCCATCGCCACGACCCCGGCCACGTCGTCGGCGGTCAGCGGCCGGTCGACGTCCGCGTAGACGGCGTCGGCCTTGGCCTGGTCGCCGTGGAAGCGGTTCCGGGAGAACTCGTCGGTGTGCACCATGCCCGGCTGGATCTCGATGACCCGGACCGGCTGCCCGGCCAGCTCCAGGCGCAGCGTCTCGGTCAGCGCGTGGGCGCCGTGCTTCGACGCGCTGTAGCCCCCGCCGCCCTCGTAGTTGACGAACGCGGCCGTCGAGGTCATGTTGACGATCGTGCCGCCGCCCCCGGCGCGCAGCAGCGGCAGCAGCGCCTGGGTGACGTGCAGGGTGCCGAGCACGTTCACCGAGAACATGCGCTGCCACTCCTCGGGCTTGCCCGCCGAGACCGGGTCCGATCCCCACGCGCCGCCCGCGTTGTTCACCAGCACTTCGCAGGCGTCGAGCTCGGCGGCGAACGCGGCGACGGAGTCCTGATCGGTCACGTCGAGCGGCAACGCCCGCCCGCCGATCTCCTCGGCGAGCTCGGCGAGCCGGTCCTGCCTGCGCGCGGCCACGACCACGCGGAAGCCGTCCCCGGCCAGTCGACGGGCGGTGGCCGCGCCGATCCCACTGCTCGCTCCGGTCACCACGGCGGTCTGCGTCACAAGAACTCCCCTGCTCAAGCCGATCTCCACGGCAACCCTAGAAAACGGGCCGAACGGTCTCAACATGGGGCTTTTCCGGTCCGATTTCTCCCAAACGCACAACTCCGCCCGCGATGTTGGCTACCGTCGGTAGTGCCCTGATCATCCACGGCGCAGCCACCGCCGTCCGACCATCGCGAGGTGAGGCCGGTCGTGCTCTACGGCATCGACATCTCCCACCACCAAGGCGCGTTCGACCTCGGCCGCACTCGGGCCGAGGGGTTCGAGTACGCCTTCCTCAAGGCGACCGAAGGAAGCTCCTTCGTCGACAGCAGGTTCGGCGCGAACCTCGGCAACGCCCGCGCCGCCGGACTGCTCGTCGCCGCTTACCACTACCAACGCGGCGATTCGAGCGCCGCGGCGCAGGCCGGGCACATCATCAACACCGTGCCCGCCGACGTACCGGTGATCCTCGACGTGGAGGCCAACGGCGGCGGCCCCGACCTGTCCCGCGACATCATCGGACGCCTGCTGGCGGCCGGGTACCGGTCGCCGCTGCTGTACCTGCCGCGCTGGTACTGGGAGCAGATCGGCTCGCCCTCGCTGGCCGGACTACCACCGCTGTGGTACTCGCGTTACGCCAGCAACGAAGGCGGCTACGCCAGCGAGATCTACGAGCGCTACCGGGACTTCTACGACGCCCAGTGGGGCGGCTACGGCGGTCTCGGCGTCGCGATCCTGCAGTTCACCAGTTCCGCCACCGTCGCCGGGCACGCCCCGGTCGACGCGAACGCGTTCCGCGGCACCCGCGAGGAGCTCGCGGGGCTGCTCGGCTCATCTACTCCGGAGGACGACTTGACTCCCGATCAGGCGCAGAAGCTCAACGAGATCCACCACGAGCTGTTCGGCCCGCGCGGACCGCAGGGCCAGATCGTGGGCTGGGGCACCGAAGCGGGCAACCACACCGCGATCGGCCTGCTGGTGCACATGTTCAACGCCCTGCTCGGACCGCGACCATCGCGGGTGCCGGGCGCCGGGCACGTGCTGGTGCCCGCGGTCGAGGCGATCCGGGACACCAACGGCGTGGTGTACCAGCTGCCCGCGATGATCAACGCGGGTGCGACGGGCGACCCGCAGGCGGTCGCCGAGGCGCTGCGCCCGGTGATCGCCGAGGCCGCCGGTCCGGCGATCCGCGAGTCGGTCACCGAGGTGTTCGGCACCGACGACCCGGCCCGCACCGAGGCCGTGGTGCAGGCGATCGCCAACCGCCTCGCCGCCGGGCAGCAGATCCCGGCCCAGGCCCCCGCTCCGCAGGCCCCGGCCCAGCAGCCCCCGGTGCAGTGATCACCCGAGCGCACCGGCCGACGCCGGGGTGAGCGGACGCGCCGCACCGGCCGAGGGGCCCCGCGCACGTGCGGACACGCCGCGCCTGGCGGGCGAGATCGTCCGGTGCGCGAACGACGAGCGGCCCACCTCCCCGAACCTCCGGGCAGGTGGGCCGCTCCTCCGTTCGGAGAACCCGGCTACTCGTCGTCGTCCTCGGTGTCGGGCTCCAACGGCCGGATGTCGTTGCGGTCGTCGGAGCTCGGCACGTCACCGGGCAACGAGACCGTCCGCGGGAGCACGCCGGGCGTCCAGTCGCCCCAGTGCGTCTCCTCGTGCACCCGCATCGCGGACTCGGCGGGCAGCGCTCCCCGGTCGTACGGGTCGACGGCGTAGAGCGAGCCCCAGTCCCGGTAGAGGTCGTTCTTCAGGTACGTCGGCAGCTCCCGCATGCTGGTCGCCACGTTGAGCCAGCCGAACGGCCCGCCCGCGTCCGGGGAGGACCAGCCCTGGCCGGGGGCGCGGACCGACTCGCCGCCCGCCACCCGGAACCGCGGCATCTCGGCGATGCCGTGGTGCAGGCCGGAGATCTGCAGGCACGGGTGCACCAGCGTGGCCGGCCACTCCACGTAGGTGGGGCTGTCGCCGACGACGTCGGTCATGTTCGTCAGCTGCGGCGCGCGCGGGGCGCTGACCGCCTGCCAGCCGCGCGCCGACACGGACTGGTCGACGGCCACGATGCGCATCTTGGTGGTGTCCTTGGCATCGCCGTCCACGACGAGGCGGTGGTCCCGCCAGGACGGGCCGCCGGCCTGCAGCAGGTAGCGGCGGGCGGTGATCTGGAAGCCCTGGTCGGTGTCCTTGCCGAACTCCACCGCCAGCGAGTTCGCGCCGCCTTCGATCCCCGCCATCGCCAGCACGATCGGGACCTCGCCGTTCGAGGCGCGCTCGGGCACGTCGTACCACTGGGTGCGCAGTTCGCCGGTGCCTTCCGGGGTGAAGCTGCCCCACACGGGGGCGTTGTCGCCGCCGAACTGGTAGGGCGGGCGCCACTCGTCGGCGACGCCGCTCGGTCCGGGCGGGGTGCCGCCGCGGTTGAAGCCGGTCAGCTTCGCCTTCAGGTACTCCTCGGGGGTCTCCTCGCCTTCGAGGCGCTTCGAGGGCACCGGGACGTCCGGGGAGAACGCGGGCGCCGGTTCGGTGGGCTGCTCCTGGGCGACCTTGAGCATCCCGGCCTGCGGGTTCGTCTCCACATAGATGTAGTCGGAGAGCCCGCAGCTGCCGCCGGTGAGCTGCTTGATGTTGTCGGCGCCCATGCTGTAGCCGCCTTCGCGCTCCTGGATGGCCTTCCCGAACGCGGCGAGCTCACCGAGGATCAGCAGCGCGCAGATCAGTGACAGCGGAGCGGTCCCGAGGCGCAGCGCCCGGCTGCGGTGCTCGACCCCGTTGGGCGGAGCCAGGCTGCGGTCACCGCGCAGGTGTTCCACCAGCGCGACGATGGCGGCGATGGCGGCGATGCCGAGCAGGATGCTGCTGGCGTTGCGCCCGTCGATCCGGGGCGGCATGTCGTACCAGGGCACGCCCCAGCCCGACACGTACCACCAGGCGTTCGGCCCGGTCGCGGAGAACGCCGAGATCACCATGAGCCCGGAGAAGAACGCGGCCCGGTTGCGCCGGGAACGCAGCACCGTGGTGCTGGTGGCCAGCGCGGTGAGCGCGGCGACGGCCCCGCCCACCGCGGCGAAGATGCCGAAGTGGTGGGTGTGCTTGGTCTGGGTGAGCGCGAGCGCGACGAACGACATCGCCGCCACCGCCAGCAGCCTGCGGCTCGGGCCCAGCGCGGCGCCGCGGATGCGGTTGCGGCGCAGCAGGACGACCGCGCAGGTCGCCAGGCACAGCATCACCAGCAGCACCGGGAACCGCCGCGTCAGCGAGCCGTCCGGGATCTGGCTGAACAGCATGTTGTAGCGGTTGAGCTCCTGGTACCACTTCTCGCTCGGTCCCAGGTCGATCTTCAACGCGGTGGCGTCCATGATCGACTGCCAGGTCTGGTCCCACATCAGCCAGGTCAGGATCACGAAGCCGGACGCGGAGATCGGCGCCAGCACCGGCAACCAGCCGAACTCCTTGGCCCGCCGCGACACGAGCTTGATCAGCGGTTTGAGCGCCGCGACGAACGGCAGCACCGCCACGATCCCGTGCGGTCCCGCTCCGACGGCGAGCGCGGCCACCACCAGGCCGAGCGCGGCGGGCATCAGGCGGCTGGTCGCGACGGCGCGCTCCACCGCGCACAGCGCGAGCAGCGAGAACACCACGATGACGGGCTCGGAGCGCAGGCCGTTGTTGTAGGGCAGCCAGAACGCGAGGAACACGGCCGCGGCGGCCCAGCCCGCGGCGTTGCTGCGGCGGACCTGCTGGCCCAGCCTCGGTAGCACTTCGCGGCTGATCAGCAGCCAGCTCGCGCAGGCCATCAGCAGCGACGGCAGCCGCACCCACGGCACCGCCGTGGACACCTGCACCCACAGCGCGTAGATCTCGTAGAACCAGCCCCACGGCGCCTCGGGGTTGGCGAACCAGCGGTAGTAGTTGCTGACGTACCCGGCGGACTCCCGCGCCCGCGCGATGGCCATCGTGTAGCCGTCGTCGGAGCTCATGGCGCCGATCAGCCACCACACCGCGAGCGAGCCGAGCACCGCGACGTCCCGGGCGGTCGGCTTCCACCAGCCGGGCTGCACCCACCGGGGCGGGCGGCGTCCGGCGCGCTTGTCGAGGCGGCGCAGGCAGATCACGGAGCCGATGAACGCGAGCACCGCCAGCGCGATCACCGCCAGCTTCAGCACCGTCGGGGAGCTCTCGAAGCGGTTGTCGACCCGCGCCTCGAAGCGCAGCCCGGAGACGTCGTCGGCGCGGGCGTTGAGGTCCGAGTAGATCCCGGTGACCTGCGGCCGGTGGTCACCGGCGATGTTGGTCAGCCAGCGGTCCTCGCCGAAGCCGGCTTTGAAGCCGACCGCGTCGTTGCGCATCTCCAGCGTGCAGTCGTCCTCGGGGATCGCCATGGTGTTGACCTGGCGGCCCTGCGACAGCAGCGTCAGCTGCCCGCGGTCGACCGTCAGGCTCATCCCGGTGAGCCTGCCGTTGTCGGAGTTCGGCGGGTTCGTGCTCAGCAGGTTCGCCGGGCGGTCGCTGCGGGCGTCGAGGCTGCGGGCGCTCGCGCACGGCACGTCCGCTTCCAGCCACACCGGCGAGAACGTCGTCAGCGGCGCCGACACCGAGGTGGTGCCGCTGGCGGTGGGCCAGCGCAAGGTCGTGATGTCGTGGTGGACCGGCAGGAACGGGACGGAGAGCGACAGCACCGTGCCGAGGACGCCGAGGACGGTCGCGATCAGCCGCAACCGCAGGAGCCGTCGGTCCGTCCGGGGCCGATCGGCCTCCGAGGACGGCGCGGATTCCGCCTCCGCGTGATCGGTGTCGTCTTTCTCCGCATTGAGCACGCCCCGGAGAATAGCGGGCGGCCTTACCGCAACGACGCAGCATCAACCTCCGTGTTGGGGTCGCCACACCGGTTAACGACACGGCTGAGGGAATCAGCCGGAGAACTCAGCTTCCTCTCAGCGACCCGTGATCGAGCGGTTATCAAAAAGAAGTCGAACGTCCAGTTCAGACGGTCAGCGCGGCGGTACCGGCAGCAGTGAGCGCGGTGTCGTCCTGCGGGGTGTGAATCCGGCTGCACAACACGTTCCGGTAGTGTCGCTCGATCGGGTTGTTCCGGGAAAGGCCCGGATTCCCGATGAGTTCGATACCGAGTTCCACGGCCCGAATCGCATTCGTGGTGACGGCGTGTTTGGTGAGTCCGGCCTGCCCGGCGGATTGTTCGCCTTCGTCGACGGCCCGCGCGGCGGAGTCCAACAGGGAAGCGTTGCTCAGCAACAGGGTCTCGATCCGGCCGACCTCCTGCTGGAAGCGCGGCAGGCTCGCCAGCGGCTTGCCCAGGTTCGCCGGGGTCCGCTCGTTGAGGTAGCCGACGAGCCAGTCGCGGGCTGCGCGCGCCACCCCGTCGTAGAGAGCGCTGAGCACCACGGGGTTCCAGACGCCGAGCACGCCCGCGTTGCGTCCCGGCGCGTCCGGCCGGTGCAGGTCCACGGCGTGGTCGGCGGGGATCGGGGTTCCTTCGAACAGCACGTCGTCGCTGCGGGTGGCGCGCATGCCGAGGTGGTTCCAGGTCCGCTCGATCCGGTGGTTGCCGGCTTCGCGCGGCACCAGGAACGCGCCGACCCGGGGTTCGGGTTCGTCGGTGCGCGCCCACACCAGCAGCCAGCGCAGGCCGGGGATGCCGGTGGAGTAGGTCTTGTGCCCGCGCAGCACCCAGCCGTCGGCGGTGCGCTCGGCGGTGGTGGCGGGCAAGCCGCCGCGCGCCGGGGTGCCCAGGTCCGGTTCGACCCGCAGCGCGTTGATCAGCGCCACCCCGTCCGCGGAGCTGCGCTGCACCTCGCGGCGCACGTGCTCGGGCCAGGGATTGCCGGGGGCGCGAAGGTCGACGTGGTTGAGCAGGTGCATCGCGAGCACCAACGCCACCGACGGGTCGGCGGCGCCGACCGCCCGCACCACCGGCACGACCTGGGCGAGCCCCGCTCCCCCGCCACCGGCTCCGGTGGGCAGGGTGAGGTTCAGCGCGCCCGTGGCGTGCAGGTCCGCGAACGCCTCGTGCGGGAAGGTGCCGTCGCGGTCGTGCTCGGCGGCCCGTTCGGCGATGCGTCCCAGTGCCGCCGTGAACTCGGGTGTTCCCGCGGACCGGGCGAGCCGGGCCGCCGGGGCGTCGTCGGTGGCGCTGGTCATCGGATGCCTTCCTGTTCGGGGACGAGCCGCGGCGGGTGCAGGCAGCTCAGCGGTGGCGGTTCGCTCGGCCCGGGTTCGACCTCGACCCTGGCCTGCTGCCCGGAGCAGCCCTGCGAGAGCGGCGAGGTCGGCCGGTCGGCGGTGAGCACGTTCGGATTGCCGTGCACGCACAGCGAGCCGCCGGGCTGCGCCGGGTCGTCCACGGGGTCGTACCAGGCGCCGGTGGCGAGCACGGCCACTCCGGGCAGCACGTCGGTGGTGAGCCGGGCGCCGGCGAGGCAGGCGCCGCGGTCGTTGAACACGCGCACCACGGTTCCGTCGGCGATGCCGCGGGCGGCGGCGTCGTCGGGGTGCAGCCGGATCGGTTCGCGGCCGTGGACCTTGTCGGCTCGGCTGACGTCGCCGACGTCGCCCTGCCCGTGCAGCCGGGTGCGGGGCTGGTGCGCGATCAGCCGCAGCGGGAACCGGTCGTGGTCGAGCCCTTCGACGGGTTCCCGCCACACCGGGTACCCCGGCAGGCCGGGCAACCCGAATCCGGCGATGCGCGCGGAGAACAGTTCGATGCGCCCGCTGGGGGTGGCCAGCGGGCGGGAGCGCGGGTCGGCGCGGAACTCGGCGAGCGGCGTGGATTGCGGGCGCGCGGGCAGTGCCAGCTCACCGGCGCGCCAGAACTCCTCGAACGCGGGCACCTCGTGGCCTTCGCCCGCGAGCGCCGCGCGCCACTGCCCGTAGAGGTGCGCGAGCCACTCGCGCGGGGTGCGGTCGGCGGTGAACGCGGAGCCGGCCCCGAGCCGTTCGGCGAGCCCGCGGAACACGTCGTGATCGTCGCGGGCCTGCCCGACGGGGTCCAGGATCCGGCGCATCGCGATCAGGTGCGTGTCGCGCCGGCCGCCGCCGATGTCCTCGCGTTCCAGGGTGGTCGTCACGGGCAGCACCACGTCCGCGTGCCGGGCGGTGGCCGTCCAGTGCGGTTCGTGCACGATCACCGTGTCGGGCCTGCCGAAGGCGCGGCGCAACCGGTTGAGGTCCTGGTGGTGGTGGAACGGGTTGCCGCCCGCCCAGTACACCGCGCGGATGTCCGGGTAGGTGAGCCGCCGCCCGTCGTAGTCGAACTCCTCGCCGGGGTGCAGCAGCAGGTCGGAGATCCGGGCCACGGGGATGAACTCCGAGACCGGGTTGGCGCCTTGCGGCAGGGTCGGCAGCGGCAGCAGCGGCCCGGTGTCCCCGACGTCGCCGATGGACCCGTAGCCGTGCCCGAATCCCCCGCCGGGCAAGCCGATGCCGCCGAGCATCGCCGCCAGCGCCAGCGCCGCCCACACCGGCTGCTCGCCGTGCTCGATGCGCTGGAGCGACCAGCTGACGGTGATCAGCGTGCGCCCGGCGGCCATCCGGCGGGCGAGGTCGCGGATGTCGTCGGCGGGCACGCCGCACACCGCGCTCGCCCACTCCGCGTCCCGCACCGGGCCGCCCTCGCCGAGCAGGTATCCGGCGAACTCGTCGAAGCCGGTGGTGCACCGGTCCAGGAATTCCTGGTCGTGCAGCCCTTCGGTGAGCACCACGTGCGCGAGCCCCAGTATCAGCGCGACGTCGGTCGCGGGCCGCACCCGGGTCCACCGCGCTCGCCGGGAATCGGGCAGGTCCGTGGCGAGCGGGCTGACCACGTCGAGGTCCACGCCCGAGCGGTCCCAGTCGGCGAGGACTTCGGAGCTGGTGTGCCGGGTGACTCCACCGGGCGTGACGGAGACGTTCTTCGGCGGCAGGCCGCCGAACGCGACGACCAGGTCGGTGTGGCGCCGGATGGTGTCCCAGCCGTCGGCGCGGCGGAGGTAGGTGTCGGCGTCGCCGACGAGGTGCGGCAGCAGCACCAGCGAAGTGCCGAGGCTGTAGGAGTTCCGCGAGGACGTGTAGCCGCCGATGGTGTTGAGGAACCGGTGCAGCTGGCTCTGCGCGTGGTGGAACCGGCCCGCGCTGGCCCAACCGTAGGAACCGCCGAAGATCGCCTGATTGCCGTGCTGCTCGCGGACGCGGCGCAGTTCGGCGGCGACGAGGTCGAGCGCGGTGTCCCAGCCGACTTCGACGAACTCCTCCCGCCCGCGCAGGTCGGACGGCCCGGGACCGTTCTCCAGCCAGCCGCGCCGGATCGCCGGGCGGGCGACGCGCGTCTCGTGCCGGACCGAGCTCGCTACGTTGCCAAGCAGTTCCGATGGGGCCCGGTCCGCCGGGTGCGGGGCCACGTCCAGTTCGCCGTCAGGTCCGACCCGGGCTCGGTAGGCACCCCAGTGCGAGGTCGTGCTCAGCCAGCCGTTCATGCGGCCCGACCTAACCATGTGCGGCGTTGCTCCGGCCGTCCCGGTGCGGGGACCGAGCCCGATGCCCGCGGATGGATCAGTGCGCTGTGGACGAACCGGCCGATTTCTCGCGACAGCGCACACCCCCGGTGGCGTGTGGCCCACGAGGCGCTGATCCACGCCCTCGGCGGGTCACCGAGATCCGGGTCGCACGGGTATTCTCCCCGGTCGGTTCGGGGCTGCCGGGGACACGTCGGGCGATGGGCGGCATTCGCTCGGGCGCCGTGCTCGCGAAGGGTGCTCACGCCGTGGCCGCTCGTGCTGGAAACGAGATCATGAGGCCGCTCCTGGTGACGTGGATGCCGCCGGGACGGCGTCCTCGCCGCCATCGGTGACGCCGAGCTCGGCCAGCAGCAGGGCCCGCAGCCGGGTGAACTCCGGGTCCGTGCGATCACCGCCGGCGGCGAGTTCGACGCGGTGGTCGGCGGCGAGGTGCCCGTCGCGCAGCACGACGACGCGGTCGGCCAGCAGCACCGCTTCGTCCACGTCGTGGGTCACCAGCAGCACGGCGGGCCGGTGCGCGGCGATCAGGCGGCGCACCAGCGAGTGCATCCGGATGCGGGTCAGCGCGTCCAGTGCCGCGAACGGTTCGTCGAGCAGCAGCAGTCTCGGCTCGCGCACCAGCGCGCGGGCCAGCGCGACGCGCTGCGCCTCTCCGCCGGAAAGCGTCGCGGGCCAGGAATCGAGGTGCTGGTCGAGCCCGACCTCCGCGAGCGCGCGGGCCGCCTCGTCGCGCGCTCGGGCGCCGCGAAGCCCGATCGCGACGTTGCGCCACACCCGCCGCCACGGCAGCAGCCGGTGTTCCTGGAACACGACCATGCGCTGCCGCGGAGTCGTGATCCTCCCGCCGTCGGGGTCGTCGAGCCCGGCCAGCAGCCGCAGCAGCGTGGTCTTGCCGCACCCGCTCTTGCCGATCAGCGCGACGAACTCCCCGCGTCGCACGTCCAGGTCCAGCGCGTGCAGCACGGTGCGGTCCCCGAACCGGCGGGCCAGTCCGCGCACCCGCACGGCGGGTTCGGGCTCGGTGCTCATGCTCGTCTCCTCACAGCCGCACGGAGTGCTCGGCGATGTCGATCGACCCGCTGAGGATGTCCCGATCCGACAGCCAGTCCGCGCCGCGCTGCAACTGGGCGACGCCGTCGTCGTCGATGAACGACAACCTCGTCCGCACGTCGTGGCGGGCCATCCGGTCCAGCACCGCCTCCGGGTAGTGCGACACCGCGTTGCCGATGCGCAACGACTCGGCGTAGTGCGCGTTCTGCCACTCGTACTCGGCCTGGTAGGCGCGGATCACCGCGCGCACGGCGTCGGCGTGCTGCTCGGCGTAGTCGCGTCGGACCAGGAAGCTCGTGAAGTCGATCTGGAAGTCCAGCTCGTCGCCCTCCACGAAGATCGGCGTGGCGCCGTACTCCACCTCGGCGATCTCCCGGAAGCCCTGCCAGATCGACCAGGCGTCGATCTGGCCGGAGCCGAAGGCCGCACTCGCCTCCGGCGGGTTCATGTAGACCACGTTCACCGACTTACGCGGCACACCGTGCTTTTCCAGCGCGGCGACCAGCAAGAACTCGCCGAGCCCGGCCTTGTTCACCGCCACCGTGCGCCCTGCCAGGTCCGGTACCGCGCGGATTCCGGAGCCCGCGCGGGCGAGCACGGCGGAGGTGCGCGGCTCCGCCGTCGCCCACGCCACGTACACCAGATCGGCGCCGGAGAGGATCGCCTGGTCGGCGGGCGTGGTGCTACCGCCGAAGCTGATGTCGGCGCTGCCGCCGACGACGGCCTGCATGCTCGGCGCGTGGTTGGCGAACGGGCCCACCCATTCGGCGGTGATCCCTTGCTGCCGCAACGCCTGCGCCAGCGTGCCGCGGATCTTCGGCACCGAGATCGGGCCGTGGGTGAGCCGCACCGTGCCCGCCTCCGCGCCCCCGGCTCCGGCGGCGCAGCTCGCCAACGACGGCGCCAGCACCGCCAACCCGGCCGCGGCCAACATCGAACGACGTCGGATCGCACTCACGTCGAGACTCCTGTTCTACTCTGATGGCGGGGAAAAGCCCGCAGGGGCACGAAGATTCACGCGGACAGGCGGGCATAAGCCGGGTTCCAGCGCAGCAGCCGGCGCTCCAGGAGCCTCGTCACCAGGTCGCACCCCACGCCGATCACGGCGTAGATCACCACGACGAGCACGATCACGTCGGTCTGCAGGAATTCGCGGGCGTTGGTGGCCATGAACCCGATCCCGGCGTCGGCGCCCATCGTCTCGGCGATCACCAGCGCCAGCCACGAATGCGTCAGCGCCAGCCGCAGCCCGGACAGGATCGAGGGCAGCGCGCCGGGCAGCACGACCCAGCGGATGCGTTCGGCGCGGCCCAAGCCGACCACCCGCGCCATCTCCAGCAGCTTCGGGTCGATCTGGCGGATGCCCAGCACCGCGTTGAGGTACAGGGGGACGGCGGTGCCCAGCGCGATGAGGAAGATCTTGCCGCTCTCCTCGATGCCGAACCACACGATCACCAGCGGCAGCATCGCCAGGAACGGGATCGCGCGGATCATCTGGATCCCCCGATCCAGCAACGACTCCGCGATGCGGGACAGCCCCACGGCGAGCCCCAGACCGAGGCCGACGACCGCCCCGACGGCGAACCCGGCACCGGCCCGGTACAGGCTGGCCAGCAGGTTCGCCGGGAGCTCACCGTCGGCGGTGAGCTCGGCGGCGGTTCCCAGCACCGTGCTGGGCGCGGGCAGCAGCTGCACGTCGAGCAGGCCGGTGCGGGCGCTGATCTCCCAGAGCAGCAGGAGCAGCGCGGGCGTCGCCCAGGACACCGCGCGGTGCGGGAAGGACGGGCGGTTCCGGGTCGAGGGTTCGGCGGTGGCGGGGTGCGCGGTCGCCGTCACGAGACGTCCGTCCACTGCGGACGGAGAGGTCCCGTGCGCGGCCCGAGTTCGGTGCGCATGGCGGGCTCCTGGACGTGCGGGCACGGCCGAGGCCCTCCAGGCCGCGAGGCGGCGAGCGGCGCCACCGGTCGCGGTGGGGACGATCGCCGTCGCGGTGTGGAGGAGCCGGGCATTCCGACCGTGCGGGAGGACTTTCCGGAGTTCCGGGTGACGACCGCTCGTCGCGGGACGAGCTCGTGGTCACCGGAGGACGGCCTCGGCGCGTGGCCGGGCACGGGTGAGCGAGGCGACCGTCAGCGCCGACACAGCGCGCTGGCGTGCCGTCGCAGATCGACGTGCCGC
This sequence comes from Saccharopolyspora sp. NPDC002578, assembly GCF_053592695.1. Taxonomy (NCBI): domain Bacteria; kingdom Bacillati; phylum Actinomycetota; class Actinomycetes; order Pseudonocardiales; family Pseudonocardiaceae; genus Saccharopolyspora; species Saccharopolyspora sp. NPDC002578. The sequence continues at coordinate 92,726 of NZ_JBSFWJ010000009.1, forward strand.
CGCGTCACGAACCGCTGGATCGCCTTCACCACCGCAGCATCGCCGCAGGGCCACCGGAAAGTCAACGTGCCAGGTTCAGTTTTCCCGCCTGCTGGACGGACGCGGCATCACCGCGGGTAGAGCGCGTCCAAGTGCTCCCGGTTGTTCTTCACGACCACGGCGCGGCGGATCTTGCGGGTCGGGGTGAGCTCGCCTTCGTCCTCGCTCCACTGGGTCGGCGCGAAGTCCCACTCGCGCACGTGCTCCACCCGCGCCAGCCGCGAGTTCGCCAGCGCCACGGCTTGGCCGATCTCCTCGCGCAGCTGCGGATTCGCCAGCAGGTCCTCCCGGACCGCCCCGGCGAGCCCGCGCTGCTCGGCCCACTTCGCCAGCGCGTCCGCGTCGGGCAGCAGCAGCGCCACCAGGTACGGACGCCCGTCGCCGTGCACCAGCGCCTGCTCGATGAGCGGGTGCTCCACCAGCAGCGACTCCACGGTGACGGGACTGATGTTCTTCCCGCCCGCGGTGATGATGAGTTCCTTCTGCCGCCCGGTGATCCGCAGCATCCCGTCGTCGTCCAGCGAACCCAGATCTCCGGTGCGCAGGTAACCGTCCATGGTGAACAGGTCCCGGTCCGCCTCGGGCAGGTTGCGGTAGCCGGAGGCGCACAACGGCCCGCGCACCAGCACTTCGCCCTCACCGGTCAGCCGCAGTTCCACGCCCGGCATCGCCTTGCCGACCGTGCCCGGCCGGCGCGGATCGCCCGCGCGGTGCATCACCGCCGCACCGCAGGTCTCCGACAGGCCGTACACGCCGGTGAGCTCCATGCCCAACCCGGCGAAGAACCGCTCCAACCCCGGCGGCAGTGGCGCCGCACCGACCGCGCGCACCGCGCACCGGTCCAGCCCCAGCGCCACCGGGATGCGGTGCAGCACGGCACGATGCGCCAGCCGCGCCAACATCTTCTGGGTGTCGGTGGCGTCCGGGGCGGCGCCCTGCTCGGCCGCGCGCAGCGCCCAGGCGCCGAGCTTGCCGCGCACGCCGTCCTGCTCGGCGATCCGCGATTCGATGCCGGTGCGCAACTTGTCCCACACCTGCGGGACGCCGAACAGGATCGTCGGGCGCACCTCGGCGAGCCGCTGCGGCAATTCCTTGACGCTGGCGCAGAAATGGGTCTCCCCGCCGCTGCGCAGCGGCAGGTACACCGACAGCACTCGCTCCGCGACGTGCGCCAGCGGCAGGTACGAGAGGCTGACCACCTCGTCGGGCAGGCCCGCGGCCCGCGCCAGCGCCTCCACTTCGTAGAGCAGCGCGCGGTGGCTGAGCTCCACGCCCTTGGAGGTGCCGGTGGTGCCGGAGGTGTAGATCAGGACCGCGATGTCCTCGGGGTCCGGACACATCTGCTCCTGCACGGACGGGTCGTCGTGGGCGAACGAGCCGTCGTCCACCGCCGCGCCCAGTTCGAGGAATTCCTCCCAGGTCAGGATCTTCCCGGTGAATCCGGCCGGGCGGGCGTCCCCGATCTCGCCGAGCGTGATCACCACGCCGAGCTCCGTCGGCTCGCCCAGCACCGGCAGCCACCGGCGCCACGCGTCCTCGCCTTCCACGACGGCGATCTTCGCGCCGGAATCGACCACCACGTGGCGGATCTGCTCCGGCGCCAGCGTCGCGTACAGCGTCGTGGTCGTCGCTCCCGCCGTCGAGGCGCCCAGGTCCGCGAGGATGTGCTCGGGCCGGTTGCTCGCCATCACGCCCAGCACGTCACCGGGCACCAGGCCCAGCGAGCGCAGCGCCGCCGCGATGCTCAGCACCTCGCCGTGCACCTGCGACCACGTCCAGCGCTCGTCGGCCGTGGCGAACGCCGGCGCGTCGGGCCGGGACCGGGCGATGTCCGCGAGCAGACTCGGCACGGTCCGGCCGCGGATCGCCGCCTCGATCTCGTCCCGCTCGGCTTGGACCTCGGTCGCGGTCATGCGTTGCTCCCCTGCAAATGGCCTACACGGTGTCGTCCGTCACGATCACGTTAAGCGGGAAAGGGGTGGGGGCTATGACGTCGGCGGCCACGTGATTGATACTTCCGGACATGCCGCATCGTCGCGACAAGGATCACAGCACGGGTGTGCGCGCACCCGACGCCATCCCGGACCCGGTCGTCCGGGATTGGGACTTCCCGCGCAGCCCGATCAGCGCCCTGCTGCTCACCCGATTCGCCGCCGAGTACCAGGTTCCGGCGGCGACGGTGTTGTGCGGAACCGGGCTCACCGAAACGGAACTGGAGGACCCCTCGTTCTCCGTCGACGCGCACCAGGAGCTGCGCATCGTGCGGAACCTCGTCAACGCGCTGCCCCCGTCGCCAGGCCTGGGCATGCTCGCCGGGTTGCAGTACCACTTGACCGCGTACGGCATCCTCGGGTTCGCGTTCATCAGCAGTCCGACGGTGCGCGACGGCATGGCGGTGGCGCTGCGCTACCTGGAGCTGAGCTTCGCGTTCTGCATCCCGCGGATCCGCTGGTCCGGCGAGGAGCTGCGGGTGGAGCTCGACTCGTCGGCCATCCCGTCGGACGTGCGGGATTTCCTGGTGGAACGCGACCTTTCCGCGATCCACACCATCATGGTCGAGCTGCTGCCCGCGCCGATCCCGGTGCAGCGCATCGAGCTGAGCCTGCCTCCGCCGCCGGACGGCATCGAGGCGCCCGCGTTCTTCGGCACGGTGCCGTCGTTCGGCGCACCGAAAGACGTGATCATCCTCGATCCGGCGTTCCTGGACCAGCCGCTGCCGCAGGCGAACGAGCACACCTTGGCGATGTGCGAGGCGCAGTGCCGAGATCTGCTGGCGGGCAGGCGGGAGCGCACCGGGTTCGCCAAGCAGGTGCGCGATCAGATGCTCGGGCCCGACGGGGTGCGGATGGGGATGGAGGACGTGGCGCGCAAGCTGCACACCACGGCCCGCACGCTGCACCGCAGGCTCAACGCCGAGGGCACCAACTTCCAGGCGGTGCGCGACGAAGTCCGCGCCGCGCTCGCCGAGGGGATGTTGCGCGACGGCGCGCTGTCGGTGGACGACATCGCGATCCGCCTGGGGTACGCGGAAGCGGCCAGCTTCATCCACGCCTTCAAGCGGTGGACCGGGACGACGCCGATGTCCTACGCCCGGCGACGTCAGCAGTGACCGCCAGGTGGGCGCGCACCGCGGTCCGGCACGCGCCCACCTCGGCCGGTCGGCGTCGCGGGAGTCGTTCGGGTGAGCGCGACGAAGCCGCCGCGAGATCTCCTCGTGCGGCGGCGAAATCTCCTCGGTCGAGTCGTACGAGAAGGGGGCCGTCGGGCCGGGTCGCACCTACCCGGCCCGACGGAGTTTCGGGCCCGCCCACGGGAACCGCGGGCGGGCGGCTCAGCGGTAGCTCACCTCGGCACCGCGCAGCACCGGACCCACCAGCATCGAGCCCCACCGCGGGACGGTGCTCGCCGGAACCCCCATCGACGGGGCCAGGACGGTGGACATCGCGTCGCGCTCCTGCGGCGAGTTGATCAGGCCGAGTCCGCCGGCCCCGCCGGAGGAGGCGGCTCCCGGCGCATCGGCCGGGGCGGGAGCGGTCGAACCGTCCTGGATCGGGCCGTCCGGCGGGTACTGCGGCCGGGTCCCCGGCGGGTAGTCGTAGCAGCGCGGCCCGCGCTCGTCGTCGAAGGACGGTTCTTCGCCCGGCACGTACTCGCCCCGCGGGGGCACCACTTCCAGCGTGACGTGCGCGCCGGGCTCGTCGGTGCCGACGCCGAAGACGTCGTCGACCAACGGGATGATCCCGGTGAGGCTGCGCAGCAGGCACGGGTACTGCGGGGAGTACTTCGCGAGCACGTCCGCGGTGGGCCGCGACGACTCGCCCAACCTGATCAGGTCGTCCCCGCTGGCCTCCAGGAAACCCGTCGCGTCGTTCGACGCCGTGGTCAGCTGCGAGGTCAACGACCGCAGGTCTTGCTGCTGCGCGACCAAGGTCCGCGAGGTCACCGACAGATCACCCAGCGCCTGCAGCACGTCCGGAGCCGCCTGCTCGTAGGTCTCGGCCACGCCCACCAGCTGGCGCAGGTTCTCCTGCAGCTGCGGCAAGGACGGGTTGAGCCCCTCGACGTACTGGTTCAGCCGCGTGATCGTGTCGCCGACCTCCTCACCGCGACCGTCGAGCGCCTGGTCCAGCGAATTCAGCGTCACCGCCAGGTCGTCCGGGTGCACCGCCTGCAGCACCGGCATCGTGTCCGCCAGCACCGTCTCCAGCTCCACCGACGCCCGCGTCCGGTCCTGCGAGATCACATCGCCCGCGGCCAGCCGCGTCGACGACGCCTGCTCCGGCACGTCCAGCGACACGTAGCGCTCACCGAACAACGTCCGCGGCAGCAGCCTCGCCGACACGTTCGCGGGCAGCAGCCGCGCCTTGTCCGGCTCCAGCGCCAAGTGCAGCTCCGCGCCCTCGTCGGTGGGCCGCACCTCGTCGACCCGGCCCACGGTCATGCCGCGGACCTTCACCTCGGAGTCGGGCATCAGCTGATTTCCCGTGGACGCCGCGCGCAGGACCACGTCCACGCTCGGCCGGAAGACGCCTTGGTAGGTCGCCACCGTCACGCTCAAGAACAACGCGACGCACAGCAGCAGTGCCAAACCCAGCAACCTGCGCCGCACCGTCGCGAAGGTGCTGTCTCTGCTCATCGGACCGCCGTCGACTCGTACCCGGAACACCCCGCGAGCCGCGCGTGCGCGCCGGTTCCGCGGGGACCTCACTCACGGCGCTCGCCCGGATGGAACACGCCGGGGAGGCCGGATAGGGCAAGAGAGTAGGACGTCGGCGTGACCTGAGTCATGACAACCCCGGTCAGCCGATTGACCATTCCGGACAGATCAACGGGCGCTGTCGTCCGCACCCGGATCGGCGCGGAATGTCGCCCTGCGCGGGCGGAAACGCGCTCGCGACGCAGGACGCGGCCGGGTTCGCGGCGCACCGCCGCGCTCGGGCCGAACCAGGACGTGTCGAGATTTCGGGACGTGCGTGGCGGCCGAGGACAACGGGGCCGCCGCGTTGGATCATCAGAGCTCGGAATCCTCGGGCAGAGCCGCTCCGACCGGCATCGAGGCGACACAGGAGACGCACGGCATGCAGCCGCCGGCAGGCACGTCGCCGATCGCATCCGGACGGAGTCCCATGCCGCAGGCGGTCCGCGCCAAACCCGCGTCCCAGTCGACGGAGACGATCGCGTGCGCCTGCCGCAGTGACACGCGGTGGTGCTTGCGCAGCACCCACACGCGCTGCTCCAGGGCAGCGTCCGGGTCACGCCGGAGGTGTGCGGAGCTGTTCGCAACGCTGGGCATCATTGCTCCCTCCTGTGCTTGAGATTAATCCTACTCAAGGATTAATCTCATTGTCGAGCTGAACTGAACAGTGTGGAGGGAGCGCCACGTGCACGCACCGGACCCGGCCCCAACGACCTCGTACTTCCCCCGGCGCGGCTGGACGGCCGCCAACCGCTGCGGACCCAACGGCGGCAACTGCGTTGAGGTCAACCACCCCGTGGCCGGCGGCCACGTCGGAGTCCGCGACAGCAAGAACATCGCCGACGGGGTCCTGGTGTTCAACGCCGAGCAGTGGCGTTCTTTCCTGTCCGGGACCCGCGGAGGCGCGTTCGACCTGACGTGATCACCATCGGCGCGGGAAGCGACGACGATTATTCCCCTGAAGAGTGAATGTGCGGATCTCGCCGGCAACCCGCCGGGGACCACGCCCGGGTGAGCGTACTCGGTTAACATGATCTGCTGGTCGAGACTTTGAACGTAGAGCGGAGATTCCGAGTGCCGAGCACGGTGACGTCGCGGCGCAGACAGCTCGGCAACGAGATCCGCCGAGCGCGGATGACGGTGGGGATGACCCAACAAGAGGTCGCCGAGCTGCTGGGCTGCCGGCAGGGCAAGGTCAACAAGATCGAGTCCGGCGCGGTGGCGGTCAAGCAGGCCGAGCTCAAGCAGATGCTGGAGGCGTTCCAGTGCAGCGACGCGCAGTCGGAGCTGATGCTGGAACTGGCCCGGTCCAGCACCGGGCAGCGCGGGCAGTGGTCCGGGTACCGCTCCGCGGTGCCGCACTGGTTCCGGACCTTCACGGACCTGGAGCCCGCCGCCGGTGAGATCCTGAGCTGGCACGGCGAGCGGATCCCAGGTCCGCTGCAGTCCGAGCACTACATGCTCACCCAGTTCAGCGAGGACCGCGCCACGGACGTGACCTCGCTGGTCCGCAACCGGCAGGACCGCAAGCAGGTGTTCGACCTGGATCGCCCGCCGTACTACCGGTTCGTGATCGGTGAGGCGGCGTTCCGGCGGATGCCCGGCGGCCCGAACCCGTCGGTCGCCCTCGACCAGGTCGAGCACCTGCTGGACCTGGGCGAGCGCTATTCGCGCACCTTCATCCACGTGCTGCCGTTCGACGTGCGCCTCGCGTTCACGCCGAACGACTTCACGATCATGCGCTTCCCGGACGCCACCAAGGACTTCGTGTTCATCGAACACGCCGCGGGCGGCATTTACCTGGACGACGAGGGGGACTTCGAGCTGTTCGTCGACGCGTGGGACCGAATCCGCGGTGCCGCGCTCGAACTCAACGAATCGGTGGATTTCCTGCGCGGACTGGCGGCCGAATTCCGCTCGCAGATGAAGTTCTGATCATTTTCGCTTTCGGCGCGAGCCGAGGGAGCGGCGGCGGCCCTCCCTCGCTCGCGCGAGCCGGACGAGTCCCTGGCGGGGCCACCGGCCGCATTCGCGCGTCCAGTTCCGGACAACCCCCTGACCACGTGCGTTGTCGAATATTTCACCCGAACGGCCCCCGCTCACACTCAGCGTTCTAGGGGTTACGATTCGTCGCAAGATCACCCGGTTGTGACTGAAGGACCATACGTATGAGCGATGTTGACGAGGACCCGTTCCCCCCGCAGAGTGCGGATCTGACCAAACCGAGCGTCGCCCGGGTATACGACTGGTATCTCGGCGGCAAGGCGAACTGGGCCATCGACCGCGAATTCGGTCAGCACGTGATCAACGAATACCCGTTGTTACGCCCCATCGCGATCAGCAATCGACTCTTCCTGCACCGCGCGGTGCGCCACCTCGTGGCCCGCGGGGTGCACCAGTTCATCGACATCGGCTCCGGGGTGCCCACGATGGGCAACACGCACTCGGTGGCCGACGAGGTGGAGCCCGGGTCCAAGGTCGTCTACGTCGACCACGAGCCGGTCGCGGTGGCGCACTCCCAGGTGCTGCTGGAGAAGCACGGCGACCCCGGGCGCCACGCGGCGATCAACGCGGACTTCCGCAACCCGGAGCGGTTGTGGCAGCGCGCGATCGAGACCGGTGTGCTGGACCTGGAGCAGCCGGTCGCCATCCTGCTCATCGCGGTGCTGCACGTGCAGCAGCCCGGCCCGGACGGCGAGGACATCTCGCCGCAGGTCATGAAGCGGTACCGGGAACTGCTCCCGCCCGGCTCCTACCTGGCGCTGTCGCACCTGACCGATGACGGGGTGCCCGCCGAGCTCGACGAGCAGCTCGTCGGCATCAAGCAGATGTACGACAACTCCTCCAGCCCGGTGATCTGGCGCAGCCAGCAGCAGATCCGCGAGCTGTTCGGCGACTTCGAAATGCTCGAACCGGGCATGGCGTGGACGACGGACTGGCACCCGGAGGACCGCAGCCCGAACTTCTCGCCGGAACTGGACTTCAGCGAGTCCGGTCAAGCCGCGATCTGGGCGGGCGTCGGACGCAAGCAGCCCTGATCAGCCCCACGATCACCTCGGTGCTGGTCAAGGACGATCAACACCGAGGTGATCGCGCAGGGTACGACCGCGATACTCCGTGCGGAATAATCCTCGGCGCTGGAGCTCCGGGACCACGTGATCGAAGAAGTCCGTCACCCCGCCCGGCACGTAGGCGGGCATCAGGACGAAACCGTCGCAGGCACCTGCTTCGCGCCAGCGCTGCAGCTCGTCCGCGATCGTCACCGGTGATCCGGCGACCAGCGGGAACGACAGCGTCGCGGCGTACTCCGCACCCAGCTCGCCGAGCGTGAGACCGCGTTCGACGGCATCGGCGATCACGTGCTGGAACCGGCCCTTGCTGCCGCGGATCTCGTCGCGGACGTCGGGCACCGGCCCGTCCACCGGGTAGCGCGACAGGTCGTGGTTCATGCTGGCGGACATGAAGGTGAGGCCCGCGATGGGCAGCACCAGCGACCGCAGCTCCCGCTCGATCTCCGCGGCGTGCTCGTCGGTCTCGCCGACGATCGGCATGATCCCCGGCAGCACCCGGACCTCGTGCTCGGCCCGGCCCGCTTCCCGCACCTGCTGCTTGAACCCGCGGTAGAACTCCACGCCGCGTTCCAGGGTGGGCGCGACCGCGAACACGAGATCGGCGTTCTCGGCCGCGAGCCGCTGGAACACCCCGGACGCGCCCGCTTGGACGATCACCGGGCGCCCTTGGGGCGGGCGCGGCACCGTCAGCGGCCCGCGGACCTGGAACCACTCCCCGTCGTGATCGGCGTAGCGGACCTTGCCCGCATCGGCGAACCGCCCGGCCCGCTGGTCGGCGAGCACCGCGCCGTCGTCCCAGGTGTCCCACAGCGCGCGCACCGCGGTGAGGAACTCCGCCGCGCGCTCGTAGCGGGTCCCGTGGTCGAGGTGCTCGGTGCGGTTGAAGTTGCGCGCCTCGCCGTCGCTGACCGAGGTCACCGCGTTCCACGCCGCTCGCCCGCCGCTGAGGTGGTCGATGCTGGCGAACATCCGCGCCACGTGGAACGGCTCCGAGTAGGTCGTCGACGCCGTCGCGGCCAGCCCGATCCGCTCGGTCACCGACGACAACGCCGACAGCAGCACGATCGGGTCGAGGTGGGTGTTCGGCCGGTGTTCCAGCACGGTGGCGAAGTCTCCGCCGTAGATGTCGTCGACGGCGAGCTTGTCCGCGATGAACACCAGGTCCAGCTTCGCCCGCTCGGCCGCCTCGGTGAGCCGCCGGTAGTGGTCCAGGCCGTGGTCGCCGGGCGCGTCGGCGGCGGGATGGCGCCAGCCGCCCGCGTGGATCCCGGCGTCGCTCAGGTAGAGGGCCAGGTGCAGTTCTGCGGTCATCGTCGCGTCCCCGCTCAGTACAGGCCGCGGTCGACGTGCTCGGCGATGGCCAGGTGCTCGCGCAGCACGCCGAACTCCCGGTAGTTGTCGGCGACCTCCTGCAGCTGGGCGATCACCTGGTCGTCGACGGGCCCGCCGGTGCGCTGCGAGCGGTCGGAGACGAGCCGGGCCACGTTCGGCGGGCGGTGGCTGAGCTCGCCGTAGATCCGCGCGTTCTCCGCCGGCTCCGCGCGCGCCCAGTCGAGCGCCTTGTTGTACCGCCCGACGAAGTCGCGCACGGCCGCGCGGCGGCCCGGATCGTCGAGGGCCTCCTGGTAGGCGTTGATGAAGCTCAGGCCGTGGGCGAGGCCGTTCGCGTCGCGCAGCACGGTCGCGCCCTGGTCGAGCTGGGCCGCCGCGGTGTACGGGTCCCAGGTGGACCAGGCGTCGATGGCTCCGGAGCTCAGCGCGGCGCTGGCGTTGACCGGTTCCAGGAAGCTGATCCGCACCTCGTTCGCGGGCACTCCCGCCTCGCGCAATGCGCTGAGCAGCAGGTAGTGCCCCACGCTGCCGGGTGTCGTGGGCGAGACGGTCTTGCCGCGCAGGTCGGCGACCGAGGTGATCGGCGATCCCTGCGGCACCACGATGGCCAGTCCGTACTGCCGCACGGACCGGGTCGCCGAGACGATCTTGATGTCGGCTCCGGAGCCGAGTGCGTTGAGCGTCGGCGCGTCGCCCGCCAACCCGATGTCGACCGCTCCGCTGCGCAGCGCCTCCAGCAGCGGAGCGGCGGCGGCGAACTGGGACCAGCGCACCTCGTACTGCTTGCCGTCGAGCACGCCTGCGGCCTCCACCAGCGATTGCTGGATGCCCGCCTGGTCGCCGATGGTCAACGTGACCTTGGTGAGGTCGACGCTGCCGTCCTCGCGTACCGCGGAGTTCCCGCCGCAGGCCGCCGCGGCGAGCGGGCTCAGGGCGATCGGGGCGACGGCCAGCTTGGTCAAGAAGGAACGCCGCGTGGAGCGGGTCGACATGGAGCCTCCAACAGGAGCGCGCGGGCGGGGGCGCCGCGCGGGATGAGCGGGGACGGCATTCGTCCGCGGAGGACTGCCGCGAAGAAGGAGAGGGGTCAGCGGCGCCGGAACGAGCCGGCGGGACCGGGCCGGGTCAGCGGTGACAGAGCGCCGAGGACACCCGGGACAGGTCCACGTGATCCCGGGTGGTGAGCATCGGCCGCTGCGGCATGGGGAGAACGTAGCCAGGCCGCGACACCGCCGTAAACCCAATCCAACAGGTTGGGAATGCGATCGGGATCACCCCGCAGCCGTCGCCGAATCCTGGCCCGAGGTGATCGTCCCTGCTCAGCGCCGCGATGCGACCACTCGGGAGGTGCGGCACGGTGAAGCTGCCACAGGGAGGGCGAACATGACCGAGACCTATCAGATCGTGACCGGAGTGGACGGGTCAGCCTCGTCCCGCGCCGCGCTGCGCTGGGCGCTGTGGCACGCGGACCTCACGGGAGGCGCGATCACCGCGCTGATGGCGTGGGACCTCTCCCCCATCTACGGCTGGGCGCCGGAGGACGCCGGTCACGTCACGGCGCAGACGCTGCGGGAGGCGGTGCACGACGTCGCCGCCGAGTCGCGGGTTCCCGTGGAGCGCGTCGTCGCGCAGGGCAGCCCGGCGAAGGCGCTGCTCGACGCGGCCGCGGGCGCCGATCTGCTCGTCGTCGGCAGCCGGGGCCACGGCGGCTTCACCGGGGCCCTGCTCGGGTCGGTGGGCCAGCACTGCGTGCAGCACGCCCCCTGCCCTGTCGTCGTGGTCCGCGAAGGCACCCGCTGACCCGGCACTCCCCCGGCCCACCGACGCCCATTCGTGTCCCCGGCCTCCGCACCGGTCCGCAATTTCTCGCGAGATCACATCCCGTTCGCCCAGGAACACCCATGACCCCAACGCCATGCACTGGTGTTTTGCCCTTGCCGTGGCGGAGCGCCAGGGACCGGCGGGCTTTGATTTCTCGCGAAATTGCGGGGTGGGGGTGGGTGAGGCCCAGCCGGGTGGTGCGGAGCGGAGTCGGGGCGTGCGCGTCCTTCGGGAGGCCGGTCAGCCGGAGGTGGTGAAGTCGGGGGTGCGCTTGGCGAGGAAGGCCCGGACGCCCTCGTCGCACTCGGCGGAGGTGAACGCCTGATCGCTGGCTGCCAAGGAGCGGCGCAGCATCTCCTCGTCGCTCTCGTCGTCGGTGGCGTTGATCAGCGCCTTGCACAGGCGCAGCGAGGTGCGCGGACGGCGCGCCAGCGTCGTCGCCCACTCCTTCGCGGTGCGGAGCGCTTCGCCGCGCTCCACGACCTGGTTCAGCAGCCCCCAGGACAACGCGGTGTCCGCGTCGATGGGCTCGCCGAACAGCATCAGCTCCTTCGCCCGGACCTGGCCGACCCGCCGGGTCACGCGGAACGTGCCCCCGCTGCCGGGGAAGATGCCGAGCTTGATCTCCGGCAACGCCAACCGGACGTGGCGCTCCGCGATGAGCAGGTCGCAGCACACCGCGATCTCCAGCCCGCCGCCGTAGGTGAGCCCGCCGAGCGCGGCGATCGTCGGCACCGGCAGCTCGGCGAGCCGGTTGAACGCCGCGTTCTGCCTGCGCAGCTTCTTGTCCACGACCTCGCCGGGCCGCATCATCGCGGGGAACTCGGTGACGTCCGAGCCCGCGCAGAACGCCCGCTCGCCCGCGCCGGTCACGATCACGACCCGCGCGGCGTCGCGCTCGACCGCGTCCAGCGCGGCCTCCAACGCGCGGGTCGTCTCCAGCGACACCAGGTTCATCGGCGGATCGTCCAAGGTCAGCACTGCGATGCCGGAGTCGAACTCGTACCGGACGGACTCGGGTGCCACGGGTGTCCTCCACTGCGGTCGTCGGGGCGCACCGCCCATCGTGGATCATCGGCCGCGCCGGCCCGCACCCGCCCGAGCCGCTCGTCCCGCCGGGGATGCCTAGGGTGGACGCATGGCTGAGGAGATCACCGGAGAGTACGTCGCGGTCGGCACCTCCCGCGCTTACCTGGCGCGGCCCGAGGTGGACGGGGGCGGCGGGATGTTGCTGCTGCCGATGCTGACCGGCATCGGCGAGCAGGTCCGCGAGTTCGCCGCGGACCTCGCCGAGGCCGGGGTCACCGCGCTGTCCTGGGACCCGTGGGACGGCCCGAGCGCGGACGACACCGGGCACGAGGAGCTGGTGCGGCTGATGGGCCGGCTCGACGACGAGGCGGCGCTGGCCGAGCAGCAACGGCTGCTCTCGCACATGTTCAACGAGCTCGGCCTGACGCGGGTCGGGGTGATCGGCTGGTGCCTCGGCGGCCGGTTCGCGCTGCTGCTCGGCGCGCGGGACAAGCGGCTCGCCAACGTGATCGCCTACCACCCGACGGTGCCGATCCCGGCGGCGCCGAACCACGCGCTCGACGCGGCCGAGCACGCCGCCCGCATCGACGCGCCGGTGATGATGCACTACCCCGGTGCCGACGAGCTGGTGCCGCGGGAGAGCTTCGACGCGCTCAACGCGGCGCTCACCGGCCGCTCCCACGGGGCGAGCATCGTGCACACCTACCCGGGCGCCGAGCACGGTTTCAGCGCCCGCGCCCGGCAGTCGAAGCCGGTCAACGCGGAGGCCTACCTGCACTCCTGGCCGCAGTCGTTGAGCTTCGTGCGCACGACGACCCTGCGGTGAGCGGACCGCTACCCGAGCAAGGCGGCGATCACGCCGATTCCCGGTACCGCGAGGATGGTCGACAGCAGCACCGACTCGCGCGCCAGCACCAGTGAGGTCTCGTAGCGGGCCGCGTAGGTGAACAGGTTCTGCGCGGCCGGGAGCGCGGAGGTCACGACGACCGCGAACAGCTCCGCCTGCCCGAGGCCGAACGCGAAGTGCCCGAGCACCCAGGCCACGAGCGGCTGCACGACCGACTTCAACGCCACGGTCAGGAACACGACGCGCTTCTCCGGGCTGCGCCCCGGCAGGCTCGCGCCGCGCAGCGAGATCCCGAACGCCAGCAGCACGCCCGGCACCGCCATGCCGCCGAGCAGGTTGATCGGGTCGTACACGGCGTCCGGGACGTGCAGGCCGGTCGCGGCGACCGCCACGCCGCCGAGCGAGCCGAGCACCACCGGGTTCCGGAACGGCGCGGTGATCCGGGCGGTCCACGAGGTGCGCGCGCCGGGCCGCGAGAGGTCCAGCACCGCCAGCGCCACCGGTGTGATGACGAGTTGCTGCAGCAGCAGCACCGGGGCGACCAGCGAGGCGTCGCCGAGCACGTAGACCGCGATCGGGATGCCGAGGTTGCCGGAGTTGACGTAGCTGGAGCACAGCGCGCCGATCGTCGTGCGTCCGACGTCCCAGCCGCGGATCACCCCGACCGCCACGAACAGGCCCGCGACGACGAACGTGCTCAGCGCGGTGATCAGCAGCGGCAGCGAGGCGATCACGGACAGGTCGGCGCGGGCCAGCGTCGTGAACAGCAGCGCGGGGGTGCCGACGGAGAACGCGAGCCTGCTCAGCACTTCTTGGCCGTGTTCGCCGAGGGATCCGCGCCACGCCACCAGGTAGCCGACGGCGATGATGGCTCCGATGACCGTGAAGCCGGTGAGCACTCCGCTCACGCCGGCTCCGATCGGCGGGCGGGGTGCGGTCCCCCGCGCCCGGCGGGGTGCGCGCGACTCATCGGTGCGACTCCGATCCTCGACACGACGCGTCCGGCCGCACCGGGAAGGGCGGGACGCGGGAACGGTGCCCGCTGATTCGTTCGGGCACTACCGATTCGAATCGGAGACTAACCGACCGCGGGGCTCGCGAAAATTAGCCATGGCAATGACATATGTCATGATGTGAACCGGGCTGCCCCTCCCAGCGCAGGAAAATGTTCACATGGTGGGAAATTCCGCGCGGAACTCGCGGAGTCCACAGAGGACTCGCGTGGTCAGATCAATTCGGCGACCCCGCACCACGTCTCCGATTCCTCCGGCGCGGGGTCGTCCGGTTCCGGCTGCGGACCCCGCCATTGCGGAGTCCACACCACGCCCGGTTCCACCAGCCGCCATCCGTCGAACACCGCGCGCACCCCGGCGTGATCGCGATGGGTCACCTCGGTGCCGGACTTCGCCAGCACCTCCCGCAGCGCGCGCGCCTTGTCGGGCACGTGGTCCTGCGTCGTGTGCGAGACCACCAGGAAGCTGCCGCGCGAGCACTGGCCGCGGTACGCGGCGAGCATGTCCTCGATCCCGTCCGCATCGCTGACGTAGTGCAGCACCGCCACCATCAGCACCCCGACCGGACGGGAGAAGTCGAGCAGCTCCCGCGTCGGTTCGGCGGCGAGCACCGCCGCCGGATCGCGGACGTCGGCCTGCACCATCGCCGCGTTCGGGTTGCCCTGCAGCAGCTGGCGGGTGTGCGCGGCGGCCACCGGTTCGTTGTCGACGTACACCACGCGCGCGTCCGGATTCCGCACCTGCGCGATCTCGTGGGTGTTGCCGCGGGTGGGGATGCCCGAACCGAGGTCGAGGAACTGGTCGATCCCCTCGTCGACGCAGAACTCCACGGCGCGGCGCAGGAACGCGCGGTTCGACCGGGCGACGGCGGGCCCGCTGGGCATCACCGCGAACACCTTGTCCGCCACCTCGCGGTCGATCTTGAAGTTGTGGTCGCCGTTGAGCGCGTAGTCGTACATCCGCGCGGCGTTGGCGTGCTGCACGTCCACTCCCGGAATCGCGTGGAGGGAGAACTCGGAACCGGATTTCCGCCCGGCCTCCGGCTCTCTGGCAGCGGGAACCGCGGGCACCCTCGGCGGCGCGGCGGACTCCGGCACCCCCTGCTCGGGCACGACCGGACCGGCCGCACCCGCATCACACCGTCGTTCGCCCCGCCCCATCGGACGCTCCCCTCAGCCCGTTCCCCTGACCGGACTCCCACCGATTCCGAGCCTGCCGCCACCCACCGCCCCCGACAAGCCCCACCCGGACGAATCGAATTGCACCCGACGACCAACATCAGCAGGAAAAATCCACTGTGGACAAACCAAGAACGCCCCACGCCAAGCGCATTTCGATCATTGTCCTGTCAGCGGCGAAGCCGCTGAGCAGTGACCACCAATGCCACCCGACCACCGAAGCAAAAGAAGAAAAGAACATCACCGCCAAGAGACCTGTGAAGTCGGCCAGCGGAGGGCTGCTCGTTCGATTTCGTCGCGAGCCCGCAACATCCGCTCGACGGCGTCCTGCTGGATCTCCGGGGTCACCCGCGCAGTCGGCATCGAGCAGCTGATCGCGTCCTGCACCGGCCCGTCGTAGCGCAGTGCCACGCCGATGCAGTGCACGCCGACGTTGCTCTCCTCCCGTTCGATGGCGTAGCCGCGCTCCCGCGTGGCGGCCAGGTCCGCCTTCAGCTCAGCGCGGTCGAGGGTCGACTCGGTGAACTTCGGCAGCGGATCCGGCAGCAGTTCGTCGATCTCGGCGTCCTCCCGCTCGGCCAGCAGTGCTTTGCCGAGCGAGGTCGCGCTCGCCGGGAGGCGCCTGCCGACCCGGCTGAACGGGCGCAGGTGGTGCTTGGACTCGCGGGTCAGCAGGTAGACCACGTCGGCGCCGTCGAGCCGGGCGAAGTGCACCGTCTCCCCGAGGTCGGCCACCAGGTCGTCCAGGTACGGCTTGATCTCGGCGACGCGCAGGTCCCCGTCGATGTAGGAGGTGCCGACCAGCAGCGCCCGCACCCCGATCCCGTACAGCGAGCCGGTGGCGTCGGTGCGGACCCAGCCACGCGCGACGAGCGTCTGCAGCAGGGCGTAGAGGCTGCTGCGCGGGACCTGGGTGCGTTCGGCGAGTTCGCGCAGGTTCACCGGTTCGCCGTCGAGGCCGCCCAGCACCTCCAGGACTTCCACCGTGCGGGCCGCCGATTTGACGTCCCGCACCCCTTTCTGCCCGTCCGCCATGCCGCTCATCACGCACTCCCCTGCGACCGGAAAACCCCCGGCCACCACGCCTTTTCCGCAAAGCAACACCGTACACATCGGCGGTGCCCGCAGCCCCCGAAGGGCACTGCGCGCGGCGGGTGCGGGACGCACCGGTCCCGGCCCGCCGCGCAATCCTCAGCCGGGCGCGGGGTCCACCTGCCGGGTGCGGCCGATCAGCGTGGCCAGGCCCGCCGCGAGCAGCGACGCGATCGACAGCCCGTAGAGGCCGACCGTGGTGGACCCGGTCGATTCCTCCAGGAACCCGATCACCGTGGGCGCGACGAAGCCGCCGAGGTTGCCCAGCGAGTTCACCAGGGCGATGCCCGGCGCCACGATCTTGCCGTCGAGCCCTTGCTGGGCGATCGGCCAGAAGATCGATGCCGAGCACTTGAATCCGATCGCGGCCACGCACATCGCCAGCACTCCGAACCACGGGCCGCCCAGCGTGGTGAGGAACGTGCCGAGCGCGGCCACCAGCAGCGCCGCCGTGACGTACGGCCGCCGGACACCGGTTCGGTCGGTGAACCGGCCCATCGCGTACATCGCCGCGATCGCGCACGCCCAGGGGATCGCCGTCACGAGCCCGACGCCGAAGTCCGGCAATCCGCCGATGCCGTCGACCAGGCTGGGCAGCCAGAACGTGATCGTGTACCCGGTCAGCGAGATGGCGAAGAAGATGAAGCACAGCAGCAGGACCTGCGGGTTCACCAGCAGCCGCAGCTTGGAGACCTGCTCTCCCGCGTCGTCGCGCCGCGCGTCGTCGGCGGCGACCGCGTCCCGCAGCGCCGCTTTCTCCTCGGTGCTGAGCCACTTCGCGTCGCCGATGCGGGACACCAGGAAGAACCCGGCGACGACGCCGATCACGACCGACAGCACGCCTTGGCACAGGAACATCCACTTCCAGCCCGCCAGTCCGGCGACGCCATCGAGCTCCAGCAGTGCGCCGCTGACCGGTCCGGTCACCACGTAGGCCCCGGCGGAGCCGCCCAGGAAGATCGCGACGGCCCGGCCGCGGTACTGGTCGGGCAGCCAGCGGGTGAAGTAGTACATGACGCCGGGGAAGAATCCCGCCTCGGCGACGCCCAGCAGGAACCGCATCGCGTAGAACGTGGTGGTGTCGGTGATGAACGCCATCGCGAACACCACCACGCCCCAGCTGATCATGATGCGGGTCAGCCAGACCCGAGCGCCGAAGCGCTCCATGAGCATGTTGCTGGGCACTTCGAACAGGGCGTAGGCGACGAAGAACAGCCCGGCCCCGAGCCCGTAGGCCGCGGCCCCGATGCCCAGGTCGGCTTCCAGGTCGCCGCGCACGAACCCGATGTTCGTGCGGTCCATCTGGTTGATGATCAGCATGAGCACCACGAGCGGGATCATGCGTCGGAAGAACTTGCCGACCGCGCTGCTGAGCACGGCCTCGTCCGCTGCGGACTTCGGCGGCACCGTCGTCATTGACGTCTCTCCGAGGATGTTTCGGTCATCAGCGCGCGACGTCCGCCCGCCGATGTACACCGTTTTTCGTTCGTTGTCCGGTCAGCGGGAAGCCGCTGAGCGGCGATCACCGGAGCGATCGGCACCACGTGTTCTCGGCGTTCCTCCCGCTGTCCTCGTGGGAGGAACGCCGAGGCGCCGCCGCCCGACCGGCTCGCCCGGGGATGGTCTGCGTCACCAGACCGGGAAGGCGGGGGCAGTCCAGTCCGGGTGCACGCGGCGCATCGCGGCGGCGTCATCGCGGTCGCGCACGTCGCTGTCGAGCCAGCGCCGGTGCAGCGCCGCCAGCGACTCCCGGTCGAGTTCGACGCCCAGGCCGGGCGTGTCGGTGACGTCGACGGCGCCGTCGGTGAAGGTGTGCGGCACAGTGATGACGTCCTCGGTCTGCCACGGCCGGTGCGTGTCGCACGCGTAGTACAGCTCCGGGATGGTGGCCGCGACGTGGGTCATCGCGGCGAGGCTGATGCCCAGGTGCGTGTTGGAGTGCATGGAGAGCTGCTTGCCGTAGGTGCGGCACACCGCGGCCAGGTCCTGCGTCGCGCGCAGCCCGCCCCAGTAGTGGTGATCGGAGAGCACCACCTGCACGGCGTCGCTGGTGAACGCGGCGGGGACCTCGTCGATCGCGGTCACGCACATGTTGGTGGCCAGCGGCAGGCTCGTCTTCGCGGCGACCTGCGCCATCTGGCCGGTGCCCGCGGTGGGGTCCTCCAGGTATTCCGCGACGCCTTCGAGCGCCGCGGCGACCTCGAGGCTGGTCTGCACCGACCAGGCCCCGTTGGGGTCCAGCCGCAGCGGGGCGTCCGGGAAAGCCTCGTGCAGCGCGTGGATCGCCGCCACCTCCTGCTCCGGGGCGAAGGCGCCGCCCTTGAGCTTGAAGGACTTGAACCCGTAGCGGTCGGCGAACCGCCGCGCCTGCTCGACGACGCCCGCCGGGTCCAGCGCCGCTCCCCAGTCGTCCTGGGGCTCGCCCGCGACGGGGTGCTCGGCCCAGCGGTAGAACAGGTAGCCGCTGTACTCCACCCGGTCCCGGACCTTGCCGCCGAGCAGCGCGTGCACCGGTAATCCGGTCTCGTGCCCCAGCGCGTCGAGCAGCGCCACCTCGAATCCCGACACGACGCTGTGCACCAGCTTCACCTCGGTGCGGGCGCCGCGGAGGCCTTCGGCGACGACGGTGTTGTCGATCTGCGCGATGTCGACTTCGGCCGCCGCCGCGGAGACCCGGGCGAACAGGTCGTTGCGGGCGGTCAGCGGTTGTCCGACGAGTTTCGGCCCGAACGCCTGCGCGATCTTCAGGTAGTCGGTGTCGCCGTAGGTCTCGCCGATGCCGCTGACGTTGTTGTCGGTGACGACCTCGATGATCGTGCGCGGGGTGTAGGGCTGGTGCACGCCTTGCACGTTCAGCAGCGGCGGGTCGCTGATCAGGATCGGGGTGACGCGGACCTCGGCGATGCGGGTGCTCTCGGACATGGGGTTCTCCCTGCTCAGGCCTGGTCGACGAGCGCCAGGCCCGTCTTGATCAGCTTGTCGAGGTCGGCGATGTCGGTGGCGGAGGGATCGACCAGCGGCGCCCGCACCGGGCCGACGGGCAGGCCGCGCAGCCGCGCGCCGGCCTTGACCAGCGACACCGCGTACCCGGCTTCGCGGTCCCGGAGCTCGACCAGCGGGAAGTAGAACTCGCGCAGCAGTTCGTCGACGCGCTCCTGCTCGTCGGCGCGCAGCGCGGCGAAGAAGGCCTTCGCGATCTCGGGGGCGAACGCGTGCACCGCCGAGGAGTAGGGGCTGATGCCGATCGCCGAGTAGGCGCGGGCCTGCATCTCGGCGGTGGCGGCTCCGTTGAAGAACAGGAAGTCCGCCGGGGTGCTCAGCTTGATGCGCTGGAGTCCGTCGAGGTCGCTGTGGCCGTCCTTGATGCCGACGACGGTGGGAATCTCGGCGAGCCGCGCCGCGCTCTCGGCGCTGAACCGGACGTAGTCGCGCTGGTAGGCGATCAGCGGCAGCGAGGTGTGCTCGGCGACCTTGCGCACTTGCTCGACCAGGCCGTCCTGCGGGGCTTTGACCAGGTAGTGCGGCATCAGCAGCCCGGCGGCGGCACCGGCGTCGACGGCGCGTTCGGCGAACTGGCGCGCCACCGCCCAGCCGTAGCCGACGCCCGCGAGCACCGGAATCCGGCCGTCGGAGACCTCGACGGCGGTCCGCACCACGCACGAGTACTCGTCTGGGGTCAGCGAGAAGAACTCGCCGGTGCCGCAGGCGATGAAGAACGCGGCGGGGTCGGCTTCGGCCTGACCTTCCAGGTAGGTCCGCAGGCCTGCGAGGTCGAGCTCGCCTGCCTCGGTGAACGAGGTGAGCGGGAAGGACAGCACACCGGCGTCCATCCGTTCGCCGAGCCGGGCGGCGAAGCGGCTGACGTCCTGCGCCGAGGCGTCCCCGGACGAAGTCGAAGTCATGAGCATCTCGTCTTCATATGTAGACGGCGATTCCTTATGTAGACGAGATTAGGAACCCGCGCCTTCCGCTGTCAACGCCTCCCAGCTCCTCCGCTCCCGAACCACCCGCCCGTCCCACGCCGACGCCCTCCGGCGAGACGTTCGCGCTCAGCCGCGGCCCGACGGCGGCGCCCCCGGTGCTGTTGCACGGTTCCTCCGCCGACGCGCTGAACCGGTCCGATCGCCGAATTCCTGCTCTCGCCGGGGAGATGCGCACGGCTCGGCGGAGGCACGCCGTTCGCCGAGCCGAAGCGGATTCAGCACGGACGATCACCCACGGGCCGATGAACGATCCCTGAACGATCGGGTTCCCAGCCCCGGCAGGCACACGTCGCCCCTAGTTTCGGCTCCACGCGTTGATGGTGGTGAGGGAGCCGATCGTGAGCGATTTTCCCTGGGAAATAGCGTTGGCGGCGCTCGGTGTGCTGGTGCCCATCGGGCTGGCGCTGTACGAGTTCGCGGTCGTGGGCCGCAAGCGGCTCGGCTACCGGGTGCAGATGGACACCACGGCCACCGACGCCGTGCACTCCATGTACGAGACGACCGGCGCGCTCCAGCAGCTGCGGCGGGACGGGGACGGCGAACCGCTCGTCGCGCCGTCCTTCGTGCTGCTGCGCATCGAGAACGACGGCGCGACGAACATCGTGCCCGAGGACTACTCGGTGCTCGACGACGACAAGGTCGGCATCCGGGTGCACTTCCCCGGCCGCCACGTCGCGGGCATGGTCGTCACCGAGCTCAGCAGCGACTTCCTGCGCCCCTCCTTCGGCCCGAACTCCGGGCTGCACGTCCACGACGACGTGATCGAACTGCCCAAGGTGCCGCTGAACCGGGGCGCGCACTACAAGGTCCTCGCCGCGCTGGACCACGCGCCCGACGCCGAAGCCGAAGCGGAGCCGAAGGTGGTCGGCGGCATCCGCGGCGGCGTGGACACCGGCGCCAT
Source organism: Saccharopolyspora sp. NPDC002578 (assembly GCF_053592695.1). Taxonomy (NCBI): domain Bacteria; kingdom Bacillati; phylum Actinomycetota; class Actinomycetes; order Pseudonocardiales; family Pseudonocardiaceae; genus Saccharopolyspora; species Saccharopolyspora sp. NPDC002578. The sequence goes on from NZ_JBSFWJ010000009.1 coordinate 113,728, forward strand.
CCGGGAGACCAGCAACCACGGCCGCGCGCCCCGGCGGATCCTCGCGCTGGTGTTCTTCCTCGTGCTGATCGTGCTCGGGCAGCTCGCGGTCGCGCAGCTGACGCCCCGCGGTTCGCTCGAATGCGCGCAGGGCGAACTGACGCTCACCGGGTCGAGCGCGTTCAAGGCGGTCGGCGAAGCGGCCGCGAAGTCCTACGTGGACAGTTGCCCGCAGGCGAAGATCAAGTCGAGTTTCAGCGACAGCGGTGGCGGGTTGACCACGCTCACCGCCGCGGGCGACGCGGCGCAGGACGGGCATCCGGAGATGATCTCGTTCTCCGACGGGAAGAAGCCGGACGACATGCCGATGCTGATACCGCGCCCCATCGCGCTGTCGCTGTTCAGCCTGGTGATCAACGAGGAAGCCGAGGTCCAGGACCTCACCGCCGACCAGATCCGCGATCTCTACGCGGGCCGCATCGACAACTGGGAGCAGGTCGGCGGAGCGGACCTCCCGGTCCGCCTGGTCACGAGAGATCTTGATTCCGGGACCCGCACGGCCCTGACCGAGCGAGTGCTCGACGGGGCCTGGGGTTCGCCCGTGAACTCCCGCAACTGCGAGGATCGCCTCCCCGACGCCCCTGCGACCGTGGTGCGGTGCGAGCGGTCCAGCACCACCGAGGCCATCAACGCGGTCTCCGACGTCGACGGCGCGATCGGCTACGCCGAGGCGGGCACGGCGCGAACGGCCCAAGAGGGAGGCCGGTTGTCCCTGGTGCGCATCGACGGCCAGGAGCCGACGACCGACGGCGCCAACGATGGCGCGTACCCGTTCTGGGAGACCGAATACGCCTACACCTACGACGAACCGCGACCGCATTCGCTGACCGCGAGCTTCCTGCGCTACCTCACCACCCAGGTCGGCAGCGACATCATCCGCGAACAGCGCAGCCACGTTCCCTGCGCGAACCTGGACGAACCGCTGCAGTGCCGTCCGTCCTGAGCCGACCAGCGCTGGAACGCCCCGACCCCCGAGGCGGGACGTTCCAGCTCGCTCAGCGGCGGCGAATTCGGGCGAGCCACGCCGCCGAATCGACGACCCGGCCGTCCTCGACGCCGAGACGGCGGGCGCTGTCGCCGGAGGCGATTCCCCGGTAACTCGTGGTGTTCACCTCTTCCAGGTCCCAGCCGTCGGCGAACGCGGTGTCGAAGTCGCCCCTGGCCACCGTCGGCCCGATGCTGTCTTCGACGTCGGCCAGCGCGAGGACGTGCAGCACGGCACCTGGTGCGCTCGCCCGGTGCAGCGAACGCGCGTAGGCGACCCGGTCCTCGGGGCCGAAGACGTGGAACAGGGCGCTGTCGAGGATCGTGTCGAACCGGGGCGCTCCCCCGAACCGCAGCGCGTCCGCGACGTCGAACCGGGCCTCGACGCCCTGCCGCGCCGCGTTCGCGCGGGCCCGGTCCACGGCGTTGCCGGAGGAGTCGACGCCCAGCACGTCGTACCCCAGGCGGGCCAGGTGGATCGTGTGCTCACCGGTGCCGCAGCCGACGTCGAGCACCGCTCCCCCGAACGCGCCGGAACGTTCCAGTTCGACCACGGCGGGTTGTGGTGCGCCGATCACCCACGGCGGGTCGCCCGCCGCGTAGCTCTCCTCGAACGTGGCGATGGGAACGGTGTGGTCCATGATGATGTCCTCCAGGTTTCGCGGGAAGATCGGGCGGAACCGCGCCACCGCGAGCAGGGCGGTGGGAGCTCGCGGAGGCGACCGGCGCCGCCCGATCCGGATCCACGCTAGAAGTTCCAGCGAACTCGAAGTCAAGCGCCGCGGGCCGCGATTTCCCGCCGGTGCCCGAGAACCCTGCAAGGGTTCCGGCCGGTGCGCGGCCCCGGTGGTGATCGGATCGTCCGGACGGACCGGGCGGGGAGGAGGACGACGTGGCGAGGGTGCGGCGGATCGTCGTGACGGGCGGGCCCGGTTCCGGCAAGAGCACCTTGCTCGACCGGCTCGGCGCCGCCGGGTACGCCCGTTCCGAGGAGGCGGGGCGCGGTGTCATCCGCGATCAGCTCGCCGTGGGCGGCGCGGCGCTGCCGTGGGCGGATCGGGCGCTGTTCGCGGAGCTGATGTTGTGCTGGGAACTGCGCAACTACCGGTCGGCCGCCGGTGGCACCGTGCTCTTCGACCGCGGCCTGCCCGACATCGCCGGGTACCTCCGCGTCGAAGGGCTTGCCGTGCCCGCGCACGTGCACGCCGCCGCGCGGGACCTCCGCTACGAGCGGCGGGTCTTCCTCGCCCCGCCCTGGCCGGAGATCTACCGCACCGACGAGGAACGCGCGCAGTCACCGGAAGTGGCCCGCCGCACCTGCGAGGTCATGGCCGAGACCTACGCCGAATACGGTTACGACCTGGTGGAACTGCCGAAGGCGCCCGTCGACGATCGCGCCCGCTTCGTCCGAGACGCCATCGAAGACCGCTGAGCGCCCGTGTCGGAGTCCGTCCTGGTGTGGCGGGCCGGGCGGCGGAATTCAACTCGCGCGGCAGGGTTCCTAGGCGAACCCCCATTCCGCGCCGAGTTGCCGCGTGGTGCTGGCGCCGTCGATGCTCTCGCGGATGATGTCGGCGTGGCCGCTGTGCTGCGCGGTCTCCCGGATCAGGTGCACCAGCACGTGCCGGGCGGACCACTCGGCGCCCGGCGGGAGCCAGGGCGCCTCGGGTAATCGAAGCCGAACGTCCAATGAGGACAGTTCGGTCGCGGCGCGTTCGGTGTCGCGGGCCGCGTGCCGGTAGTCGTCGATCAGCTCCACCAGCGTCTCGCCCGGCTGCATCCGCAGGCTCGCCCTGCCTTCGTCGGCCGCGTTCTCCTCCCGGAACAGCTGCCCCCGGAGCGTGCGGGTCCACTCCCGTTCCACCGCCGTGACGTGCTTGACCAGCCCGCCGAGGGTGAGTTCGCTGACCGTGCTGCGTCGCGCCGCGCTCTCGTCGCTGAGCCCCCGCACCGTCAGCAGCAACGCGTCGCGCTGCTCGGCGAGCATGCCCAGCAGTTCCGCCCGTTCTCCCGCGCCCGTCGTCGTCATGACAAACCCCCTCGTCGCCATTCCGCACCGACGGTAGACCGCACCCCTGACACTCCCAGCCGACCGCGGAGGAACCGCGTCCGAGCTCAGACGCCGACCGGCTCCCGCTCCGGAGCACCACCCCGGAAGGCTTGGCGGTAGCGGGCGGGGCTGGTGCCGACGACCCGTTTGAACCGGTCCCGGAACGTGGTCGGCGACGTGAAACCGACCTGCTCGGCGATGCGCTCCACGGGGTGGGCCGTCGTCTCCAGCAGGTGCTGCGCCCGACGCAGCCGGGCCCGGTGCAGCCACTGCAACGGCGTCGTCCCCGTCTGCTCCCGGAACCGCCGGTTGAGCGTGCGGCTGCTCAGCGCGGCGCGCTCCGCGATGTCGGCCAAGGTCAGCGGCAGGTGCAGGTGGTCCTCCAGCCAGCACAGCAACGGCTGCACGCTGGCCCCGTCCGGTGCCGGCGGCTCGTGCACGATGAACTGCGCCTGCCCGCCGTCGCGCTCCAGCGGCATCACCGCGAGCCGCGCCGAGTCGGCGGCGACCGCCGAACCGTGGTCCAGGCGGATCATGTGCAGGCACAGGTCCAGGCCCGCCGCCGCTCCCGCCGAGGTGAGGATCGGCCCCTCGTCGACGTAGAGCACATCCGGGTCGACCTCGATCAGCGGGTGCCTGCGGGCCAGCTCGCCCGCGCCGATCCAGTGCGTGGTCGCCCGCCGCCCGTCCAGCAGACCCGCCTCGGCCAGCGCGAACGCGCCCACGCAGATCGAGGCGATGCGGACGCCGCGCGCCGCCGCCGACCGCAGCGCGTCGAGCGCCACCCCCGGCACCGGGACCGTCACGTCCGCCTGACCCGGCACGACCACCGTGTCCGCGCCGATGAGCCCGTCGAGCCCCCACGGAGTGCGCAGCGTGAACGCCCCCGCGCTGACCTCGCCGGACACCGAGCACACCCGGACGTCGTAGGCGGCGGACCCGCCCGGCAGCCGGGCACGACCGAAGGCCTCGACCGGAATGGACAGGTCGAACGCGACGACCGGGTCGAGGGCGAGCACGGCAACGGTGTGCATGGCGGGAACCTGTTCGTCGACGACGGCTCGGGAAGGAGCCGAATCCACTGCTACCACCGCCGGCGAACCGATGGCCAGAATCCGGCACCAACTGATGTTCTCGCCACAGGAGCACCTCGCCGGTTCCCGGCACGACCACCACCGCGCGCCCCGAGCCGGTGAACTCCGGCGTCACACCGTGATCGGCTCCACGACCGTGGCGTCGTTCTCCCAGGTGTGCGCCGATTTCTCGCGAAACCGACGAAGGGAGGGGGAAATTCGGCGACAGGCCTGGAACGCGCGGGGACGATGGCCTGGCCGCCGGGTCGGCGGGGTCTTGCCAGACGAGGCGTCCACTCTTAGCATCCCTCAACCGCCAAGCGGGACATCTGTGCCACTAGATGGCACATCGGCGACAAGGGAGTCTCCATGAGCACGTCAACCAGCCGGCGCCCGGCGTTCCAACCGCGGGTGATCTCGGCTGCGGTACTGGGCACGACGGTGGAGTGGTACGACTTCGCGTTGTACGCGACGGCCGCGTCGATGGTGTTCAACAAGCTGTACTTCCCGAACGGCGATCCGCTGGTGGGGACGATCGCCGCGTTCGGCACGTTCGCCATCGGCTTCCTCGGCCGCCCGCTCGGCGGCGCCTACTTCGGCGAGCTCGGAGATCGCAAGGGGCGCAAGCACGTCCTGGTCGTCACCCTGCTGCTGATGGGCATCGCCACGACGGGGATCGGGCTGTTGCCGAGCTACGCCACGATCGGCCTGGCGGCTCCGCTGCTGCTGACCGTGCTGCGCTTCGTCCAGGGCTTCGCCGCGGGCGGCGAGAAGACCGGCGCGCTGATCCTGCTGTTCGAGAACGCGCCGCCCCGATGGCGCGGACTGCTCTCCAGCCTCCCGGCGATCGGCACCGGCGCCGGGACGCTGCTGTCCACCGGCGCGATGGCCCTCGCATCGACGACCTTGTCCGAGCAGGCGTTCCTCGACTGGGGCTGGCGAATCCCGTTCCTGTTCAGCGCGGTGCTCACGCTGTTCGGCCTGTGGGTGCGCCGCTCCTTGGACGAAACCCAGGACTTCCAGCAGGAACTCGCGCGCCAGGCCCGCGAAACCGCCGAGAACCCGCACACCCCCGAGCGGGCGCCGTGGCGCGATCGGCTCGCGCGGAGCCGGTTCGTCGAAGCATGGCGCAAGTACCCGAAGGAAATGGTCATCGTGATGTGCGCGGGGGCCGCCGAGAACACCGGCTACTACGTGTTCGGCACCTTCTCCGTCGCCTACGCCGAGAACGCCGGACTCGCCACCGCTCCGGTGCTCACCGGGATCATGGTCGTGTCGGTCGTGAAACTCGCCTCGGTGCCGCTGTTCGGCTGGCTCTCCGACCGCTGGGGGCGGCGACCGGTGAGCATCCTGGGCGCGCTGGTCATGGCGGGCGCCTGCTATCCGTTCTTCCGCATGGTCGACTCCGAGCAGACCTGGCTGATCTGCCTGGCGCTCGTGCTGACGCTGGGAATCGGCCAGTCGGCGGTCCTGGGCGCCCAACCGGCGTTCTTCGCCGAGCTGTTCACCACCAAGGTCCGCTTCACCGCGGTCGGCGTGGCCAACAACCTCGGCACCGTGCTCACCGGCGGGCTCGCTCCGCTGGTCGCCAGCTCGCTCCTGCTGCTGTTCGACCAGAGCATCACCGGCGTCGTGGTGTTCCTGCTGCTGACGTGCGGAGTCACGGTGGTGACGGTCGCACTGGCCCGCGAGACCAACCGGCGCGACGACCGCACCGAAGCCTCGACCTCCAGCCCGACGACATGAGCACGTACCATCAGGTGGCACTTGAATGCCATCCACCGATACAGCAGCCCGGCGGAGACGCACGACCGCGGTGGCGTCGACCAGCCGATCAGGAGGTACTGCCGATGCCCACGGGAGCAGAGGGCGGCGAGGGCGTGCGCAGCGTCGTGCGGGCGTTGGAACTGCTCGCGCTGTTCGACGGAACGCACCGCTCGCGCAGCGTCCGAGAGCTGACCGACGCCACCGGGCTGCCGAAGTCCACCGTCGTGCGCCTGGTGACCACCTTGGAGCAGAACGGGCTCCTGTGGACCAGCACGAACGGCCGCCTCACGCCCGGGGCGGGACTGCTGCGCTGGGCGCAGCTGGCGCACGACGCCTGGCAGTTGCCCCCCGAAGCGGTGGAGTGCCTGCGCGCGCTGTCGTCCGAGTCGGGCGGCGAGTCCTCCCGGATCTACGTCCGGCAGGGGCTCTCCCGCCTGTGCGTCGCGCAGCACGAGGGAACTCAGCAACTCCGCCACGTGGTGCGCATCGGCGAGGCGATGCCCCTGTGGGCGGGCGCGTCCGGGCACGTGCTGCTGGCGGGCTGCTCCGCGAAGGAGCTGCACCGCGCGGCCATGGCCGCAGCCCGCGGACCGGAATTCGAGTCGGCCCTCGCGGAGCGCGTCGACCGGGCGGCGGCGCAGGACTGGGCCGTGAGCCACGGGGAACGCGAGCACGGCGTATCCGCCGTCGCCGCCCCGATCACCGACCCCGACGGCCGGATCGTCGCCGCGGTCGGCCTCGGCGGTCCCACCAGCCGCTTCACCGCGGAGAACGTCGCGGCGTTCCTGCCCGCGCTGAGCAGAGCGGCCACCCGGCTGTCGGAATTGCGCTTCATCGGAGGTGGTTCATGAACGAGACGCCCGCCCCGCCCGCGGGGAAGCTGCTCGACGGCGTGCGGGTCCTGGACCTGACCAACGTGCTCGCCGGCCCGTTCGCCGCGTACCAGCTGGCGCTGCTGGGCGCCGACGTGGTGAAGGTCGAAATCCCGGGAACCGGTGATCTCGCCAGGCGGCTCGGCGCCGAAACCGAATTGAACGAGCAGCGGCTCGGGGCCTCGTTCCTCGCCCAGAACGGCGGGAAGCGGTCGATGACGGTCAACCTCAAGAGCGAGCGCGGACGTGCGGTGCTGCTGCGCGCCGTCGAGCAGGCCGACGTGCTCGTGGAGAACTTCCGCCCCGGCGTGCTCGACCGGCTCGACCTCGGATGGGACCGGCTCCGCGAGGCGAATCCGCGCTTGGTGTACTGCGCGATCTCCGGCTTCGGGCAGGACGGCCCGCTGCGGGACCGGCCCGCCTACGACCAGATCGTGCAAGGGCTGTCCGGGATGATGAGCGCCACCGGCACCCGGGAATCCGGTCCGCTGCGCGCGGGATATCCGGTCGCGGACACGCTCGGCGGGATGGCCGCGGCGTTCTCCATCGCCGCCGCGCTGGTGCATCGCGACCGCACCGGGGAAGGAACGATGCTCGACGTGTCGATGCTGGAGTCGGCGCTCACGGCGATGGGCTGGGCGGTCTCCAACCACCTGATCGCCGGCCAGGAGCCCGAGCGCATCGGCAACGACAACGTCACCGCGGCCCCCTCCGGCACCTTCGGCACCGCCGACGGCCTGCTCAACATCGCGGCCAACGAGCAGCGCCAGTTCGCCGCGCTCTGCCGGGTCGTGGGACGCCCGGAACTCGCCGATGACGCGCGCTTCGCCGAGCGGACGGCGCGCAAGGTCCACCGCCATGAGCTGACCCGGGAGCTTGAGGCGGCGCTCGCCGCCCGCACGGCGGTGGAGTGGGAGCGGTTGCTGGCTCCGGCGGGAGTTCCCGCGGCCCGGGTGCTCACCGTTCCGGACGCGCTGCGCCAAGAGCAGGTCGAGGCGCGTGATTTCGTCCACGACCTGCCGTTCCCGGAACACCCGGAACGGACGCTCCGGGTCCTCGGCAGCCCCGTGCGCGTTCAGGGGACCGCCGCGACCCCGGCTTGCCCTCCCCCGCTCCTCGGCGAGCACACCGACGCCCTGCTCGCGGAACTGGGCTACGACGCCACCGACATCGCCGCGCTGCGCGCGGAAGGAGCAGTATGAGCACCCCCGCCTTCGACACCCCCGAGCAGTACGAGGACGAGGTCACCGGCTGGTGGCGCACCGGGATCAGCCGAATCCGTCCCGGTGAGATCCTGCTCCGCGGCTACCCGGTGGAGCAGCTGATCGGCCAGGTCTCCTTCGTGGACATGATCTGGCTGATGCTGCGCGAGCAGCGGCCCACCGAGGCCCAGCGGCGGCTCCTGGAGGCCGCGCTCGTGTCGGCCGTCGACCACGGGCCGCAGGCGCCGTCCATCGCCGCCGCGAGGATGGCCGCCACCTGCGGAGTGGGCCTGAACAACGCCGTCGCCACCGGGGTGAACCTCCTCGGGGACGTGCACGGCGGCGCCGGGCAGCAGTGCATGGAACTGCTCGCCGGTCTCGAAGACGAGATCTCGGGCGGAGCCGACCCCGACTCCGCGGCCGAACGGATCGTCGCCGAGCACCGGAACGCGCGGCGGCCCGTCCCCGGCTTCGGGCACCGGTTCCACCCCCGAGATCCGCGCCGCGACCCGCTGCTGGCTTTGGCGGGCGAAGCGGCCGAAGCCGGTGAGATCTCCGGCCGGGCGTTGCGCGCCGGAACGGCGCTCGAAGCCGCGCTGGCCCGCGGCCGCAGCCGCCCCGTACCCATGAACATCGACGGCGCCACCGCCATCATCTACCGCGAGCTCGGTTTCGCGGCGGAGCTCGGGCGCGGGCTGTTCGTCCTGTCCCGCAGCGTCGGAATCCTCTCGCACGCGTGGGAGGAGAAGTCCGCGGGCACGCGGATCAAGGGTCCGCTGCCGCTGCCGCTGCTCGCCGCCTACGAGGGCGAGCCGCGCCGCGACCTCGCATGAGGGGATCGGGCTCGGTGCCCGACATCGACGGCCGCGACATGCGAATCGGGCACCTGCCCGGCGAACCGGTCGTGGCCGCACGGGACTCTCGCGGCGCGGCCATCGGCGGTGGACGGAGGACAATGCGGGGCATGTGCCGAAGCATCAAGACCCTCCGCCCGCCGTACGCCGAGCAGGTCACCGACGATGACGTGCGCGCCGCAGCGGTGCAGTACGTCCGCAAGATCTCCGGGTTCCGCCGACCCGCCGCGCACAACGCCGCGGCCTTCGACCGCGCAGTGGACACCATCGCGCAAGCCACCACGGAACTACTCGACTCCCTGGAGGTCCGCGGCTCCCGAACCTGACCCGACACCGAGGCACCGAGGCACGTCACTCCACCTCGCCATGGGCGGAGCCGGAGTCGATCCAAGTCCACGAAAGACGATCACGTCATCGCCGACGTGCCCGAACGCGCGGCAAGGGTGCCCGGGAGGCGCGGGGGCCGGATCATTTTTGACCGATCGGACAAGAATCACGTAGCGTGAGTTCAGCACCGCGAAACCCGTTCGCGGCCCGCGGAACGGACAACGAGGGACGTAGCGAAACCATGATCGCCCACACCAAGCACGCGCCGACCGGCAAGATCATCAGCGCTTACTACACGGTTCACCCCGAAGACCGCACGACGTTCATCGACGCTGTCCTGCCGCACCTGACCACCACGTCCCAGCAGGACGGCTGCACGTACTACGTGTTCGCGCAAGACCTCACCGACGAGAACACGATCCACCTCATCGAAGGGTGGCGCGACCAAGCCGCCATCGACGCCCACAACGCCGACGAGAACTTCCTCGCGGCCGTGCGCGCCGTCCTCGACGGCGTGCGAATCCTCGACTACCAGGCCGAGATCTACGACGTCGCGGCCCAGGTCTCCGGCGCGGCTCCCCCCACCAGCGCGGACTGACACCGCGAGAGCCCCACCCAACAGCGCCCGCCACGGCATCCCCTCCACCACCCCGGGACCACTCCGCCGCCTAGCGGCTGAGACCGGAGCGTCGCCGACCCACGCAGTTCAACCGGAATGATCGAGACGTGCCGAAGAATCGGACGGGCGGCGGCAGGCGAACGGCAGCGACACCTAGGTTCACCCGGACCATCGCACCCGCCGACACCACTGCCATCGGCCGCGCGGGACACCTGATCCGCAGCAACAACGCCCCCCTGCTCGCAAAGTCGGGGGCGTCCGCGAGACGCCCCCGGGCGGAGCAAGATCCCGCTCCGCCCGGGGTGAGCGACGAAGCCAGGCCTCGAGACCTGCCCGGCGCTGTCAGCCCACCGTCACGAGACCCGCGCCGAGCTGGTCGGGACCGCGGTCGGGCCGCTGTTCTTGGGAACGCCGTAGGCCCCCTGCCGCAGGGTCAGCTGACCTTCGTAGTCGTACCCGTCGAAACCCTCGAACTGCCGCGCCGACCGGTTCCAGAAGGAGTACACGCTGTTGTCCACGCCCTGCTGGCGCAGGTCAGGCGAACCTTGTTCGAAGATCCCGATAGCGCCCGTGCCATCGACCCCGGAGAACAAGCAGAAGGAGCCGTGCGGACAACGGTCGTAGCCCTCCTGCGCGGCACCGGACGGCGTCACCAGCACGAAGCTCGCCATCACCGACGCGACCAACACCACGAGACCTCGTTGCACTCCGCGCACTGTTTTCCCCTCAGACAAACAGAAACCGAACCGTGAGCCCCTTTTCACACTCACGGCGCGCACCCTGCCAGACCCCGCACGACCAAGGTCCACTTCCTCACCTCGTCACCCGAACGGACCAGCGGAGTCCGCGCCGACACAGGGCATCGAGGCCCGGCCCGATCGCACCGCCGCATCAGCGGAACGTCCCAACGTCGTCAAACCGGTCCTGCCGGGGCACTCGATCACTGCGGTCGATCGTGATCTGCCTACGCCGACTTGGGAAACCGCCATGGACGTCGCAGTGCGGGCTGTCGGACCCGATTCCGCTGATCGCCTGCGGTCGCTGCACCAGTGGCTGCGCGATGTCGACGAGTTGCGCGGGCGGGTGTCCGCGCTGGAGACCCCGCCGCCGCCCGACGCGCTGGGGCCGGTGCTGGACGCGGTGGCGCCGGCCGTCAAGTCCGGGGCGATTCGCAAATGATCGAAAGCCAGGCCCGGCTGCTCGGACAAGACGGGCTCGACCGGCTCCCAGCCCACCCGGTACGGGTGGTGTACGGCCAGGTGCTTCCCACCATGGTCGATCGGCTCAGGTGCGTCCGCTGACGTTGCTGCTGCTTGTCGAAGTCCCCAGCGCGCTGTTCGGCGGCCCGCGGTGCAGTGCGTCACCGGAGGTGTAAGTCGGGCGAACACCGCGCATCGCCCGGGCTCTCGGTGCCCTCGCAAGCGTCAGCTGATCTCCGTCCCGTAGTTATGCCCATCGCGTGGGTTACGTCGGCGAGCCTCTTCTTCGGCGCTTCCCTGCAGAGCAGCGCCCCGGCCACCGGGGCTCAGCGGTTCCGTGCTCGGACCGCGATCGACGCACAGCCCCGCGGGCTAGGACATCGCCGAGGCTCCAGCTCACCGTCCGCGGCTTTCCAGGGTGAGGAGGGTCCGTTTGGCTTCTGGGCCGCCGGCGTAGCCGCCGGTGGAGCCGTCGGAGCGGACCACCCGGTGGCACGGGACGACCACGGGCAGCGGGTTGGTCGCGCACGCCGTGCCCACGGCGCGGACCGCGCGCGGGCTGCCGGCCGCCGCCGCCACCTGCGCGTAGCTCTCCGTGCCGCCGTAGGCGATGCGGGGCAGGTGGTCCAGCACCGCGCGCCGGAAGCCCGTGGACAGCCGGAGGTCCAGCGGTACGTCGAACTCGTGCCTGCGCCCGGCGAAGTACTCGTCGAGCTGCGCGCTGACCGCGTCCAGCCGCGCCGGGGCCGCCAGCACCCGCGGGCTCACCTGGTCGGCGAGCGCGGCGAGCACCGCCTCGTGGTCCTGGCCGGGGAACGCGACGCGCACCAGTCCCCGCTCGGTCGCGGCCAGCAGCAGCGATCCGACCGGCGAGTCCACCGTGCGGTAGGCGACGTCGAGCAGTCCTTCCCGCTCGGCGGCGGTGGCGAGCCTCCCGTGCAGCCGTTCCAGCGCGTCGTCGCGCACCGGCGCTTCTCCCTGGTCCGTCACAACTTCCCCTCCTCCGTGCCGATGGTGGCGCGCAGCCGGGCGATGCCGTCGGCCGCGGCCCGGCGCGCGGCCTCCGTGCTGCCGCCGACGAGCTCGGCGATCTCCCGGTAGGGCAGGCCCGCGACGTGGTGGTAGGCCACCGCCTGCCGCTGCTTGTCGGGCAGCTCCCGCAACGCCGCCCACACCGGGTCGGGTTCGCGCGGCAGCCCGTCCACGGCGGGCCGTTCGGGGACGTGCGCGACGCTCACCGGGCGGCGCGCCCGCGCGCGGGTGATGTCGATGGCCTTGCGGTGCGCGATCGTGACGAGCCACGCCTGCACGTTGGCTCCCGGGTCCAGCCGCGGATAGGCCCGCAGCGCGGCCAGGAACGTCTCCGACCAGGCGTCCTCGGCGTCGTCCGGGCCCACCACGGCCCGGCACACCCGCAGCACCACCGGTCCGTGCTCCGTGACGATCCGCTCGAACGGGGTCATCTCAGAAGAGCCTGCCCGCGTCCACCGCGGCCGGTTCCTCCAGGGCCAGCAGGTAGCGCTTGCGGTCCAGCCCGCCCGCGTAGCCGGTGAGGCTGCCGTCGGCGCCGATGACCCGGTGGCAGGGCACGATCACCGACAGCGGGTTCTGCCCGTTCGCCGCGCCCACGGCCTGCGAGTAGTTCACGTCGCCGAGCCGCCGCGCCAGGTCGCCGTAGGTGCGGGTCTCGCCGTACGGGATCTCCTTGAGCAGTTCCCAGACCTGGAGCTGGAACGGCTTGCCGCGCGGTGCGAGCGGCAGGTCGAACTCGGTGCGCCGTCGTTCGAAGTACTCCTCGAACTGGCGCTGCGCCTCGGCGAACAGCGGGAGGTCCGCGCGCTCGCCGAACTCCTTCGGGGGGTGCTTGCCGCCGTCGAAGTGCATCGCCGCCAAGCTCCCGTCCCGGGCGATCAGCGTCAGTCCCCCGAGCGGTGTGTCGATCACCGCGTGCACCGTCGTCATGATCGGCTCCCCTCTCCGCGCCTGCGCTTACCACTATGCAGACGCGCGCCGCGCCCCGAACGTGAGCCCCTCCGACTCGCCCGAGGTCGAGGAGACATGATCGGTCGGACATTGCGTACTGGAATAATCCACCGCATGACGACGGCACCACCGGCGCGCGCCGCCAAGCGCGGTCGCCCCGGCTACGACCTGGAGTCCCTGCTGGCCGTGGCGGTGCGGCTGTTCAACGAGCGCGGCTACGACGGGACCAGCATGGAGGACCTGTCCCGCAAGCTCGGCATCAGCAAGTCCGCCATCTACCACCACGTGCCCAGCAAGGAGGAGCTGCTGCGGCTCGCCGTCGACCGGGCGCTGGACGGGCTGTTCGCGACCGCCACGGCCGCCCGCGCGCGGGACGAGAGCGCCGTGCAGCGGCTGGAGCACCTGGTGCGCGGCAGCGTCCTGGTACTGGTGGACCGGCTGCCGTTCGTGACGCTGCTGCTGCGGGTGCGCGGCAACACCAAGGTGGAACGCGCCGCGCTGGCCCGCCGCCGGGAGTTCGACCAGCTGATCACCGACCTCGTCGCCGAAGCGGTCCGCGACGGCGACCTCCGGCCCGAGTTCGACGCCGCCACCGTCGGGCGCCTGCTGTTCGGCATGGTGAACTCGCTGGTCGAGTGGTATCGGCCGCGCGGCGGCATTGGCGCGGAGGAACTCGCGGACCTGGTCGTGGCCGTCGCGTTCGACGGACTGCGCAAGAATTGAGATGAACTCACCGAGAACGAGTTCGTCCGGCTGAACGTCGAGGTTCTCGAATTCCGGGAGACCACCGCGATTCCGCTCGCGTCCGGTTGATTCCGGTGGCGCCGCAGCGGGATTCCCGGCGCGCTGGAGGCGGAGGTCGTTCGGGAGTCACGACCTCCGCTCTCCAACAGGTGGGCCGGCGGCGACGGCGACGGTTCGGGGCCTGGCCGTCCGCTGGTGCTCAGAACACCGTCGCGGCACCGGAATGCGTCCGTTTCGGGGCCGGACTGCGAATTCCGGATTCCGCGACCGCTGATCCCACAACGAGATCGTGAACCGCGGACTGTCCATTCGCAACACAAGAACACCTCCGATGACCACTTTCGTGCGGATCTTCTCCTTTCCCAGCGGTCGAATCGGCGCCGACGCACCCGCACACTGGCGGTCGACCGGGAAGTGAGGGAGCCGCCATGAGGAAGTCCCACGCCGCGCTGCTCGCGTGCGCGCTCGCCGCATCGACCGCGCAGTGCGGAAATCCGCAACCTCCCGCGAGCGCACCCGCGCCGGAGTTCACCTCCAGCGTGCACCGGGTCGACGCGGCCGAACTCGGCCCGAGCTGGCGGCCCGAATGCCCCGTCGCCCCGGACCGGTTGCGGCTGCTGCGGCTGAGCCACGTCGGCATGGACGGCCGCGAGCGCACCGGGCGGCTCATCGTGCACGAGGACCGGGTGCCGCAGACCATCGCCGCGTTCGCCCGCCTCCACGAGCTGCGGTTCCCCGTCGAGCGGATGCGCCCGGCCGGGGAATACCAGGACGCCTCCGACGAGCTGTCGATGCGCGACGACAACACCTCCGCGTTCAGCTGCCGCGGCATCAGCGGCAGCGGCAGCTGGTCGCAGCACGCCTACGGGCGCGCCATCGACATCAATCCGCTGGTCAACCCGTACATCAGCACCGACGGTGAACTCCAGCCCGCCACGGCGCGTCCTTACCTGGACCGCACCCGGACGGATCCGGGGATGCTGCACGAGGGCGACGCCGCCGTGCGGGTGTTCACCGAAGCGGGCTGGGCCTGGGGCGGCGGCTGGCACGACCCCAAGGACTACCAGCACTTCGAACTCCCGTGACCGATCCGGCGCACGAGGTCACTCCAGGTCGAAGCCGCGGTAGTCGTCGGCGGCCACCGCCTCGCAGATCTCTTCGTAGACGTCGAGTCCGCCGACGTAAGGCATGAAGACCTGCTGCTTGCCGGGGACGTTCGCCCCGAGGTACCAGGACGCCGCCTTCGAGAACAGGGTCTCGGCCGCGAGTTCGCGCACGTGCTCGACCCAGTCGTGCTGGGCCTGCTCGGTGGCCTCGATGCTGCGGTAACCGTTGCGGCGCAGGTGTTCCAG
Source organism: Saccharopolyspora sp. NPDC002578 (assembly GCF_053592695.1). Taxonomy (NCBI): domain Bacteria; kingdom Bacillati; phylum Actinomycetota; class Actinomycetes; order Pseudonocardiales; family Pseudonocardiaceae; genus Saccharopolyspora; species Saccharopolyspora sp. NPDC002578. The sequence goes on from NZ_JBSFWJ010000009.1 coordinate 128,793, forward strand.
GCAGGTGGCGGTCCACTGCACGTGCTGCTCGATGGCCGTGACCATGTTGACCAGTACCGATGGACTGCCGGGGCCGGCGAGGACGAACATGTTCGGGAATCCCGCCGAGCCCAGGCCCAGGTAGGTGGCCGGTCCGCCGCTCCACTCCTCGGCGAGCTCGTAGCCGTCCCGGCCCCGCACGTCGATGCGGTTGAGCGCCCCGGTCATCGCGTCGAACCCGGTCGCCAGCACCAGCGCATCCAGCTCGTGCTCCACCCCGCCCGCGCGCACGCCCCGCGCCGTGACCGTCTCCAGTGGACTCTTCCGGAGGTCGACGAGCGCCACGTGGTCGTAGTTGTAGGTCTCGAAGTAGCCGGTGTCCACGCAGACCCGTTTGGAGCCCAGCGGATGTTCGTAAGGCAGCAACGCCTCGGCGGTGGCCGGGTCGTGCACGGCTTCCCGGATCTTGCCGCGCACGAATTCCGCGACTTCGTCGTTGGCCCGCTGGTCGGTCCTGATGTCGGCGTAAGCACCGAGCAGGTGGAAACCGCCGCGTCTCCATCGGTTCTCGAACTCGCGGCGCCGCTGGTGCTCGTCCACGTCGAAGGTGTGCTGCTCGTTCGCGGCCCACTCCAAGCCGGCCACGCTGGCCCGATTCGCCCGGCGCCGGTGCGAGTAGTTCGCCTTGATCTCGCGGACCTCGTCCGGGTCGAGCGGGCCGTTGAAGGCGGGCACGGAGAAGTTCGGCGTCCGCTGGAACACCGTCAGCCGCGCGGCCTGCCGAGCGATCACCGGGATCGATTGGATCCCCGACGATCCGGTCCCGATCACGCCGACGGCGCGGCCGGTGAAGTCCACATCGGACTCCGGCCAGGTCCCGGTGTGGTGCACAGGACCCTGGAAGTCGTCCAGTCCGGCCAACTCCGGAACCTGCGGCACCGACAGGCATCCGGTCGCCATGATGCAGAACCGGCTCACCACCGGCGGCAGTCCGGGCGCGTGCACCGTCCAGCACGCGGCGGCCTCGTCGAAGTGCGCGGCCGTGACCCGCGCGTCGAACGTGATGTCGCGGCGCAGGTCGAACCGGTCCGCGACGTGCGAGAGGTAGCGCAGGAGCTCGGGCTGGGCCGGATACCGCTCCGACCACTCCCATTCCTGTTGCAGCGACTCGGAGAACGAATACGAGTAGTCGACGCTCTCGATGTCGCAGCGAGCACCGGGGTAGCGGTTCCAGTACCAGGTTCCGCCGACGTCCGAACCGGCTTCCAGCACGCGAACCGAGAAACCGCGCGACCGCAGTTCGTGGAGCATGTAGAGCCCGGCGAACCCGGCTCCGATCACCACCGCGTCGACGTCGATCGGGCCCCCGGCATCGGAGGTCGAAGAAGCTCGCATGTCGCCATCCGCTCGCGCCGGTCGTCCGCAGTGCCGCATTCCCTGCCTCTCAACGGGAACCTAACGCAGCGGTCCGGCGTAGAGCGAGGGAATTCACCGGAGTGGCCGAGCGCCCCGGAGGTCGCGAGCGATGCCGCCGGGACGGTCGCGACACCGGATTCGGACCGGTGCCGCGACCACCGGGTCACGCGGCTGAGGCAGGACCGCCGGATCTCGCCTGCGGTATCGGATTTCCCTCTTCCGGAGCGAGCCCCAGCATGTCCAGCAGCTCTGCCAGCTGGTCGGCGTCCTGCGCGTGGTGCGCGGTGGCGCGCACCGCCCGCGCCCGTTCCTGCGGAGTCGGCTCGTGCGCATCCGCTTGTTGTGGCGTGGGTTTCGCGTGCATGAGTCTTCCTCCCCCGAGTGGTCAGTGCGGTCGCCGATACTGCCAGCCGGGCACTACGGCGACACGGCCGAAAGTCCTGGTCCGGCAGGCGCTGAGGCGCGGGAGCACGGTTGTGGCGCGAGTGGGGGAAAACCGCGCCGGAGTGCGAGCGAGCTCACCCCGGATGCGGGGCGCTCGCGGTTGGATGAGGCCGCCGCCGGGCACCTCGGGGAGGCGGGGACGTCGATGAGGGGGCTCACGTGCGGGTACTGATCACGGGCTGGCCCAGCTTCCTGCACGCCGAGGTCAACGCCGGTGACGTGGCGGCGATGCGCCGGGTGGAGATAGCGCTGACCACCGCCGGAATTCCGTGCGACACGGCGTGGAGCCCGGTGCTGGCCACCGGCTCGCTGACCCTCGACGACGCGGCCCCCGACAAGTACACCGACCTGGTGTTCGTCGGCGGCCCCGCGCACGGCAGGCAGCTCGACGACCTGCACCTGCGCTACGACCGGTGCAGGCGCACCGCGGTCGGCGTCACCGTCATCGACGAGCGCTCCACCGCCGTGCAGGGCTTCGGCTCCGTGCTGGCCCGCGACCGCCCGCTGCTGCCCGCGTCGCGGGACCTCGCCGCGAGCGCCTCGATCAGCCCGACCCCGGTCGCGGCGATCGTGGTGTCCCACGGCCGCCGCGAGTACGGCTCGCTGCGCAGGCACGACAGCGTGCACCGGTACGTGCTGAACTGGATCGCCCGCACCGATTTCGCGCCGATGCCGATCGATCCGCGGCTGGATCGGGTCAACGCCCGGGTGTGCTCCACGGTCGACCAGTTCGCGGCGGTGCTGGCCCGCGCCGACGCGGTGGTGACCTCCCGCCTGCACGGCCTGGTCTTCGCGCTCGCGCAGGGCGTTCCGGCGCTGGCCGTGGATCCGGTCGCCGGCGGCGGGAAGGTGTCCGCGCAGGGCGTGGCCTGGCAGTGGCCCGCGGTGCTCTCCAGCGAGGAGCTGATCTCCGGCGGCGACGGGCACGCGGGCGCGGTCCTCGACCGGTGGTGGCAGTGGTGCCTCGGCCCGGAGGCGCGGGAGCAGGCGCTGACCCGCGCCGCGCAAGCCGCGGAGTCCGGGCAGCGGCAGCTCTCGGACCTCGTCGAGCACCTGCGCACGCCCGGGTGAGCCCGTTCGGCGGGTCAGCCTTCGGCCGGCACTCCCGTTCCGAGGAACCGCAGCATGTCCGCGCCGACGACGTCGAACACGGTCGCGTCGTGGTTGCCGGGCAGCACCGACAGGACCGGGGTGTTCGGGTACTCCTGCGCGAGGCGTTCCGCGCCTTCCAGGTACACG
>NZ_JBSFWJ010000010.1:0-125282 GCF_053592695.1 Saccharopolyspora sp. NPDC002578
TGCGCGCGCGCAACCCTTCCCCCGCGGGGGGCACCACACCGAAAAAAAGATCCCGCAGCGAGAAGACGACTGAGGTTCCGCCACCCGACCCCTGCCCAGGCCGAGAACAGCGACAAGGCCGTCAGGGGTTTTCGTGGAGGGTTAGGAATGTCCAGGTGGAGCCGGGTGCCAAGCCGCTGAGGGACTTGCCGCAGTTCTGCAGGACCACCGGTCCCGAGGTGATGTGCTGGGTACCGGCGTGCAGGTCGCGGAAGAACCGCTGCAGCGCTCCGCGGCGCAACGCCGCCGTGGCGGCCCACTTGTAGACGGTCTGCCCGACGGATTGCGCCGACCAGGTGGCGTTGTTCAACGCCAACCGGGTCAGGGTGTCCTGTTCGGCGGTGAGGAGTTCGCCGCGGACCAGGGTGGCCGCGTTGTCCGCCCAGACCTCGTGGACCCAGGCGCGCGCCGACCGCAACGCGCTCTCCGCCTCGGCGTATTCGGCGTGGAACTGGCCGGTGTCCACGGCGGCGTGGGGCTTGCCGGTCTTCTCGGCGGCCAGCACCTTCATCTCGTCGAGCATGCGGCGGCCCACGCCGAGCGCCCAACCGGCGTGGAAGAGGGAGGACATGTTCACCAATCCCGCGCGGTAGAGGGCGCCACCGTGCGGGTTGTCCGTGGTGGCCGCCTCGTAGACGTGGGAGCCGGGCACGAAGACGTCCGCGCAGCGGTAGTCGATGCTGCTGGTCGCGCGCAGCCCCATCACGTCCCAGTCGTCGATCTGCTCCACCTGGTCTTTCGGCAGGGTGCAGATGAGCGCCGCACCGGTCTGCTCGCACTGCGCGGCGGTGTGGACGTGGTCGGCCAGCGGCAGTCCCGAGGCGAAGTGCCAGCGGCCCGTGATGCGGTAGCCCCCGTCGACCCGCACGGCGGTGCCGGGTTTGGTCCCCTGGCCCGCGATCAACGCGTGGTCGCCGTTGCTCACGTCGGGGAACAGGTCGCGCGCCGCCTCCGCGCCGAGGTACGCGGCGGTCGTCCCGGTCACCATCTGCAGGGCCATCACCGACCAGCTCGCGGTGGAGTCGGCGTGCGCGAGGCGGGCTACGGAGTCGATGATCTGGTGCGGCGCGAACTCGTAGCCGCCCAGTTCGCGGGGGATGCAGACCCGGAAGACACCGGTGTCGCGCAGCGCCTCGACGACCACGTCGGTGAGGCGGCCCAGTTCCTCGGACCGTTCGGCGTTCTCGTCCAGCAGCGGGGCGATGGCGTCCAGCCGCCGCATGAGCGGTGCGTACTCGTCGCTGACGTTGATCCCGGCCTCGGCCATGCTCGTCCCTCCCGCGCAGAGGTGGTCCGGTCGCTGCGGTGCGCCTCGGGCCAGGCTAGGAGGCGGGAACGCGGCGTGCAGGCAGAACGGCGAATTCGCACCGCGTTTCGACGACGACCGCGCGGATCTCGTCAGTCCACAGTGGACTAAGACTAGGGGAATCCGCTCAGAGGCCGAGCCGCAACGTGGAGCCGCACGCCCGCGAGCAGCAGGTCATCATGCTGCGACCGGCGGCGCGCTCGGCCTTGGTCAGCACCCGGTCGCGGTGGTCGATCGCGCCGTCGAGCACCGCGACCTCGCAGGAACCGCACAGGCCCTCCTCGCAGTCGCTGGGCACGTCGACACCGGCCGCGCGCAGCGCGGACAGCAGCGTCCCGTCGGCGGGGACGGCGACGGTACCGCCGGAGTCGGCGAGTTCGACGTCGAACGCGTGCTCGCGGGCGGGGTCGAGGAGTGCCTCCACCGCACCGAAGTGCTCGACGTGCAGGGAATCCGCCGGCCAGTGCCGCATCGACTCCTCGATCGCGTCGAGCAGCCCTCGCGGTCCGCACGCGTAGACCTGCCCGCCCGGCACGGGTTCGGCGAGCAGCGCCGCGACGTCGAGCCGGTCGCCGCGCGCGTGCACCGTCAACGCGTCGCCGTGGTCTTCGCGGAGCCGGTCGAGGAACGCCATCGTCGTTTCGCCGCGCCCGCAGTAGTGGATCTCGTAGGTACCACCGGCGGCGCGGACCTGGTCGGCCATCGCGATGATCGGGGTGATGCCGATGCCACCGGCCACGAACACGTGACCGCCGGCGTCCGGGTCGAGCCGGAAGTGGTTGCGCGGCCCCCGGATCCGCAGCACCTGCCCTGCTTCGAGCCGGTCGTGCACGAATCGCGACCCGCCCCTGCTCCCGGGTTCGCGCAGCACGGCGATCCGGTACCGGTCCGGGTCGGCGGGGTCACCGCACAGCGAGTACTGCCGCGACAGCTCCCCCAGCTCGACGTCGATGTGCGAGCCGGGTGTCCAGCGCGGCAACCCGGAACCGGCCAGCGTCACCGAGACGACGCCGTCGGCGACCGGCTCGACGGCGTCGACCGTCACGGTTCGCGCGAGGGCGCGGCGGACCGGTTCCCCGATGCGCACCGGGTGCTCGCGGCCGAGCAGTCCGAGGTCGCGGCGCTCCGGGTTGGCCGCCGGGTCCCAGCGCACCCACAGGTGCTCCGGCCCGCGGAAGGACGTGTTGGGCAGGTACGTCAGCTCCCGGCCGGGCACCCGCTCCAGGTGCGGGAGCCGCTTGGTGAGCTCTTCCAGGAACACCTGCAGTTCCATCCGGGCGAGGTTCTTGCCCAGGCACTGGTGGCTGCCGTAGCCGAAGGTCAGGTGGTCCGCGGCGTTGTCGCGCCGGATGTCGAAGCCGTCCGGGTCGTCGAAGTGGCGTTCGTCGTGGTTGGCCGAGGAGTTGACGATGAGCAGCTTCGCGCCGCGCGGGATCGACACGCCCCCGATCTCCGCGTCGGCGGTCGCCACGCGCCGCCAGGCGGCGACCGATCCGTTGTGCCGCAGGCATTCCTCGACGGCGTTGGAGATGAGCGACGGGTCCGCGCACAACTCGTCCCACGCGGAACGGTTCTCCAGCAACGACTTCACCGCGTTGGCCGCGGCGTTGGCCGTCGTCTCGTGCGCGGCGACGATCCCGGCCATCATCATCGAGTGCAGGTAGGAATCCGTGATGGTCTCGGGCATCTGCTGCTGCAACCGGATGCTGCACGGCATCCAGCCCGGCCCGGACGGGTCCGCCCGCAGCTTCGCCAGGACTTCGCCCGCGTACCGCCAGAAGTGTCCGACCGCGTCCGCCACCTCCACCTGCTGCTCCGGTGACGGGCGCCCCCAGGTGTTGACGGTGTGGGCGATCGAGTACTTCCGCAGCGTCGGCACGTCCTCCTCCGGCACGCCCAGGAAGTGCAGCGCGACGGTGAGGGTGACCTCCCAGAACATCTCGTCGACGAGGTCCGCTTCGCCCGCGTCGACGAACCGGTCGACGTACTCGCGGGCGAGCTCGCGCACCATCGGCTCGTGCTCCGCCAGCGCCTCGGGCGCGAAGGAGCCCATGAGCGCCCTGCGCCGCGGCTGGTGGGCGGGCTCGTCCTCGTTGACCAGCGTGCGGTCCATGGCGTAGCCGTGTTCGGCGAGCTTGCGGGTGGCCGCCGCCGAGACCGGGGTGATCTTCTCCAACGCGATCGACGGCGAGAACAGCACGTTGTCCCGGAACACCGCCCGCACGTCGGCGTAGCGGGTGATCACCCAATAGCCGATCTCGGGACTGTAGAAGACCGGTTCCTCGTCGCGCGACCAGCGCAGCGAAGCCGGCGGATCGGCCTGGTACCGCTCGCCGAACGGGTCGAACGCCGCCGCGCCGGCCGAGACCGAGCGGGCGACGGGGCACGATCCTGCGCTCATGGTCGCCTCCGGAATTCCGCGCCGGTGACCCGTGCGCGCTTCGGATCCGTCATCGCACTCCTCGAAGGCTAGTGCGGCCCGCGGGAGCGGCCAAGCCCGGCGAAGCCGATCGGGACGCGCGGAGGCCGCTCCTCCGCCCTCGAAGAATCTCACGGCGAAACTGCTTTCGGAATTCAAATCCAGGGAGAGTCTTCCTTGCCTGCGAAATCACAATTCGCGCGCAACATCCTGCGGAAATGCATTCCACTGGACCGGCGGAACCAACATTCACTGCACCGAACAGACGCGATCACCGCCCGATTGAACCCGCGAATTGTGAACAAATTAGGACATCTCGCTAGAAAAGATTCCAGAAGTCCGATTCCGCTACGTTTTCGCAGCTCAGCGCTAATTTAAATAGGCGCTACTCGACTCTTCATAAGCATGCTAATGTCTCGAAACGCCATCTCCGCACATCCGGATCGTGATCGAACGCGGGCGGCCGGAAAAACGCTCCGGGCGCAGCGAGACCACGTCCGCACACCCCGACTCAGGTACATGAAACTTCTGGACGACGCAGCTCCGGGCACGACCGAGAGCCCTTTCCGCATCCGCCGCACCTCGGCGGTTCCATCCGACACGGCGAAGTTCTCCTCACCGATCACGAGAATGCTGCTCAGCAGCGACGGGCTGACCACGACCCTGCTGGAGTCCTGCACCGGACGCCGAGTGCGCCTGCACCGCGCCGCCCACGCCGCGGTCGCCGCCCGCTCCGCACCGTCCGGGGCCGCGGGCCTGCTGGGCCTGGGGCCGGACGACGAGCTCGTGGTCCGGCGCTCGACGCTGGTCGTCGACGACGACCGGACGGTGTCGGTCAACCACGTGGTGGCGCGCACCGACCTCCCCGGCGCCGCATGCCTCACCGACCCGGCGACGCTGCTCGGCTCCGCGTTGCACGCCGCCGGAACCGGATTCCGGCGCACCGTGCTCGACGTGGGCCTGCGCGACTGGGACGGCACGCCGGTGCGGCCCGCCGCGTTCAAGACCTACCTGCTCTGGCACCACGACGTCCCGGCCGTGGCCATCAGCGAACTGTTCAACCCCGAGATCATCCCCGCCTCGCAGGAGGCGGTCCGATGAGCCGCGTGCTGCGCACCACGGTCGCCATCGTCGGCGCGGGCCCGGCCGGACTGGTGCTCGCGAACGTCCTGCACCGGGCCGGGATCGACGCCCTCGTCATCGAGCGGCGCTCCCGCGAACAGGTGCGCGACCAGGCCCGCGCGGGACTGGTGGAACACCGGGTCGTGGAATACCTGCGGCGGTGGGGGCTCGCCGACCGGCTGCTCACCGACGGCACCTGGCACGGCTGGTGCGACGTCGTGGTCTCCGGCGAACGGATCCGGCTCGACTACGCGGCGCGCTCCGGGGGCGATCACCACTGCGTCTACCCCCAGCAGCTGCTGCTGCGCGACCTGCTCGCCGCGCTCGACGACGCCGACCGCACCCCGCTGTTCGACAGCGCCGTGCAAGACGTCGACCTCACGTCCGCGACGCGGGCGCGGGTCCGCTGCGCGGAGTTCGAAGTGGACGCCGACCGCGTGGTGGGGTGCGACGGCGCGCGCGGCGTCGTGTCCCGCTCGTTCCCGGGCAATTCCGGCGTCCAGCGCCGCTACCCGTACGACTGGCTGACGATGCTCGCCGACCTCACCGCACCCGTCGGAGGAATCCGCTACGCCGTCCACGAACGCGGCTTCGCGGGCATGATGCCGAGAGCGGGCCGGCAAGGGCGCCTGTACCTGGAGGTCCCCGCCGACGAGGACGTGGCGAGCTGGTCCGCCGCGCGACTGCGCGACGAGCTCGAGGTCCGGCTCGGCGACGACTCCGGCATCGTCGACATCGGCGAACCGGGCGTGCTGCGGATGCGCAGCAGCATCGCGCGAACCTCCCGGCACAAGCGGGCCTTCCTCGCCGGGGACGCGGCGCACGTCCTGACCCCGTCCGGCGCGAAGGGCATGAACCTCGCCATAGCCGACGCCGCGGACCTCGCCGACTCGCTCGTGCGGTTGTACCGGGACCACGACGCGACGGCTCTGGTCGGGTACCCGGACCGGAGGCGGACCCAGGCGCGCGACGCGCTCAGGTTCTCCGAAGACCTGTTGCAGCTGCTCCACCTCCCGCCGGACGCGGCGGACCCGGCGGCCGAACTCCGCACCCGCCGAGCTCGGGCCCACCGCCTCAGCCGCCCGACGCCGGAGGCTGAGCGGTTCGCCCGCACCTACGTAGGCTCCGGACGACTGTGAGGTCCCTTTCGGGTCCTTTCAGGGAACGACCTGCGTAGCCGGTCGCTCAGCGGAACCTCAGCGGCCTTCTCGCTGCGGGATCGATTTCTGATGTATGCCATGCACGGTAAATCGCTGTCCTCGCGAGAAGGCCGCTGAGAACCCGCCGGTGGTCGGCCTGCTCAAGCTGGTCACTGCTCAGCGGCTTCGCCGCTGACAAGACAAAGATCACCGGCGTCGCTCACCTGGAGCGTCGAGATCAAAGACAGGACAACGATCAGAAGATCATGCTGAAGCGGCCCCCAAGAGGAGCGGAATCGGTGCCGGTCAGCCTCCGCAGGCGCGGTCGGTGAACTGGTGCTTCGGTAGTTGTGCGCGGATCCGGTCTAGGGCGTGCAGCAGCGCGTCCAAGCGGGTCGGGTCGCTGAGGTGCTCCAGCACCGCGCGCTGGAAGGCGTCCCGCATCGGTGACGGCATCAGGTCGGAACCGTCCAGGCACAACCGGTCCCGGCCGTCGGTGAGCACGGCGGCGATGCGGCGCCCGGACGGCGTGCGGTAGGCATCGGCGGGCACCGCGGAGTTCGCCGAGAAGGCCTCCCCTGCCGCCCAGATCTCCTGCGCCCGCCGGGAAACCAGGAACCGGATCAGCTCGCGGGCCTGCGGGGTGTCGCGGAACATCCCGGCCACGTCGGCCGACACCTCCCAGGTCCCGGCGGAGTCGGGGTGTTCCGGCGTGAAACCGGGGAATCGGGCGAAGTCCGCCTCCGGTTCGCCGCGCGCCGCGTGCACACCGGCCATGAAAGAACCCTGGTGCTCCAGCAGGCATTGCGGCGGGTCGGCGGACATCGGGCGGGACGCGTCCTGGAATTCCGTGAGCAGCGCGGCGATCCGCCCACCGCGCACCTGGCCGGAGCCGGCGAACCGCTGCCAGGTCTCCCACGCCTGCCGGACCTGCGGGGAGGTCCACGGCAGCTCACCGGCGATCCACTGGCGGTAGACCTCCGGCCCGGACTGCCGCAGCAGCAGGTCCTCGATCCAGTCCGTGCCGGGCCAGCCGGAGGTGGCGGAGGCGGACATGCCCACGCACCACGGCGCCATGCCCGACTCGCGCAGCGATCGGCTCAGCTCGTCGAGTTCCGCCGCGTCGCTCGGCGGCGGGACACCGGGCGGGAACCAGATCATGCTCTTGAGGTTCACGTGCACCGGGACCGCGCGGATCGGTCCGCCGCCGACGCGCGCCAGGTCCTGCCACTGGCGGCTGTGCTCCGCGGTCCAGCCGCGATCCAGCACGTCGTCGAGCGGTTCGAGCCGGTCGCCGTAGCGCGGCAGGTCGCCGATGCTGGGCAGCACCGCCACGTCCGGCGGCGTGCCGTCGCGCAATCCCGACGACAGCACCTCCCCCAACGCGCGGGTTCCCTGGAAGTCCACCCGGATACCGGTCTGCGCGGTGAACTCGTCGAGCGCCCTGGTGAACTCGGCCTGCTCCCGGCCGGTCCACGGGCCGAGCACGGTCACGCTGCCCGCCGTGCCGGGAATCCGGCATCCGCCGAGCACGGCCAGCAGCACCACCAGGACCGAGCAGCAGACCGCCGCGCGCGCTGTTCGCCTCATCGCGACCGGTATCCGTACTCGTCGATGCGGGCGGCGAGACCGAGCTGCACCAGCAGCGCCGCGGCCACCGCCAGCACCGGGATCGCCCACAGCAGCGCGGCGTCCGCTCCCACCTCCACCGCGCCGGCCCCGGTGTCGACGGGGCCGGGGAACCGCGCCGCCCAGCGCTGCACTGTGACCCCGCAGGCGGCGAGATCGTGCGGGCACTGCTCGGTGAGCACGCCCAGCACCGCGTCCCGGTAGCCGAGGTCGTCGTACCAGGTCCGGTTCGTCCACTGCTCGGCCAGCGGTTCCAGGCGGGCCCGCGTGACCAGGATTCGGGAGGCGAGCTCGGCGAGTCCGGCCGCGCACGCCGTGGCCAGCACCAGCGGCGGGTTCAGCACCCGCCGGAACCGCCGCGCCAGCTGCACCTGCACGACCACCAGCAGCACCAGCAGCAGCACCGCGGGCACCAGCCACAGCACGATCGTCACCACCCGAGCCTCGGCGGCCCGCAGGTATTCGGCGCGCAGCACGTCGAGCTGGAACAGCACTCCCTCGCCCGGCCGGTCCAGCAGCAGCGTCGCGTTCCACAGGTACGTGGTGCCCAGCGGGGAAGCCTGGTCCTCCCGGAAACCGGTGGCGGCGAGGTCCATCTCCGCGCCGTAGGAGGCGAGCAGGCCCTGCGCGACCTCCAGCCGGGACGGATCGACGTCCGGCAGCCCGGTCTGGGCGACCTCGGTGAGGTGCCGCTGCGCGATGGCCAGCTGGGTGCGGTACTCCTCGCCGGGCCCGGACAGCAGCACCTCGCCGGAGCGGATGCCCTCCACCGCTCCCCGGTGCGCGTCGACCAGCGCTTCCCGCGCGGCGAGCACTTCCCCGGCCGCGGGCAGCGCGGTGTGCACGCGGTGGAACGACCACGCGGAGAACACCGCCGTGAGCCCGATCAGCACCAGCAGCGCGGTCCGCCAGCGGCGCAGGTCGCGCATCGTCGTGGACGCCGTCATCGCCCGCTCCCGGTGCCGAACCGGTGCCCGCACTCGCAGAACCGCGCGTCGCCGGGGTTGCGGCGATCGCACTCGGGGCACCGCCGTTGCGGGCCCGCCGCGGCGGGCGACTCCGCGCGCCGCGGGCCTCGGGTGGAGATGTTGGATCCGACGGCGGCGTTGAGGAAGTCCACCCGCCGCAGGTCCGGGCGCACCGCGACCACGCCGCCCGCGGCGTCGCGGATCTGCACCAGCCGCCGCAGCCGGGCCAGCACGTCCTCGTTGCCGGAGCCGTGGGCCAGCACCACCGCCCGCGCCCAGTGCCGCCGCGCGCCCTCGGCGTCGCCGCGGTCGAACGCGTCGCACCCGGCGAGCACGGCCGCGTTCAGGTCGGCCTGACCGGTGTAGTGCGCCACCAGCGGGTCGACGTGGCTCGACCGCTGCGGATCGTCGGTCCAGTGCACCAGCACCGGCACCGGCGGGCCCGCTTCGCCGCCGTCGTCCGCGCGCACCGCCTGCACCACCGCGATCTGCAGGTCCTCGGCCATCGGTTCCCCGTCGTGGCGCAGTTCCACTGCCAGGTGGTACTCGCGGACCTCCCCCGACGCCCAGGCGCCGGTGCGGAACTCGGCGATGCGCTCGCCGCGGGACGTCGGCTGGAGCTCCAGCTCGGCCGGGAACGCCTGCTTGACGAAGCGCAGCCGCGAACCGGGCAGCGCGGTGACCCGGATCAGCAGGTCCGGCAGCACCTTCGCCATCGCCGCCCGGACCAGCCGCCGGAAGTCGTCGGCCAGTTCCGCTTCGACGCGCACCGAATCGGCTCCGCCGCGCAGCGCCGACGCGATGCGGCGCAGCTCGTCCGGGCGCCAGTCCTGCCCGATCCCCCTCGCGTCGCAGACGAAGTGCCCGGCGCACTCGCGCAGCGCGCGGTCCAGCACCGCGACGCTCTCGCCCTCGTTGTGGCCGTCGGTGAGCAGCAGCGCGTGCCGGACCGCGCCGACGTGCCCGGCCAGCAGCCGATCGGCCAGCTTGAGCCAGCCGCCCATCGCCGTGCCGCCGCCCGCGTACAGCCGGGACACCGCCGCGGTGGCCTCGTCGCGGGTCCGCGCGTCCATCCGGGCCAGTTCGGGGCTGCGCGGATACGCCATCCGGGCGCGGTCGGTGCCCTGCACCACGGCGAACAGCACCCCGTCGGGCAGCGCGTCGAGCGCGCCGATCGCGGCCCGGCGCGCTTCGGTGATCTTGGTGGGCGGCGTGCTCATCGAACCGGAGCAGTCCACCAGCAGCACCTCCGCGGAATCCCTCGCCGGGCCGAGCTCACCGGCCGCGACGGTGAGCACCGCGTGCATCCGCGAGTCCGATGTGGACAGATACTTCTGCTGGCTCAGCCGCAAGTGCACCGCGGCCCCCATCGCATCCCCCCGCTCCGCCACCGTCACCACCACGTCCTCGGCCGCACGCCGTTGGCCAGGTCGACCAGCGCCGCGTGCGCGTCCGCTCGCCCGGCCTGCCCGGCGAGCCTGCGGATCGAGTTCTCCAGCAGCGCGCGCAACGAGCGGACGTCCGGGTTCGCGCCGAGCACGGCACCGGCGGGCAGCCGCACCGGTTCCCGACCGGCTCGGGCGAGCGCGACCTCCCGCAGCGACGCGGTCAGCCGGGCCCGGCCCGCGCCGTCCGGCTCACCGCCGTCCAGCGACAGCGCGTCCAACCGGCGCACCGCGTCGGCGAGGTCGTCGACGCCGGGCGGCTCCCCGCCGCGGAGGCGACCGGCCCGCACCCGGAACGCGGCCACCCGGGACTCCTGCGCGTGGCGGCATTCCGGCGGCACGTCGTCCAACGCCTCCACCGCGCGGTCGCGCGCGCCGTCGGCGAGCGCCAGCCGGGCGAGGCCGAACGCGGCGGTCGCGGTCCGGCGGTCCTGCGGCCACGCGGCCTCGTACGCGGCCCGCGCCTCGGTCGCGTCGCCCTCGTGCTCGGCGCAGAACGCCAGCGCCAGCTTGGGAACCAGCTCGCCCGGCAGTGCGTCGCGCACCGCGGTGAACTCCCGCCGGGCCGCGGGCACGTCTTCCCTGGCGAGCGCCAGCAGGCCGCGGAAGTGCGCGGGCCGCCAGTCCGGCGCGTGCTGATCGGCCTGCTCGGCCGCCGCCAGGCGGGATTCCGCCGCGTCGGGCTCGCCGAGCCGGATCAGCGCGCGGCAGGCTCGCAGGTGGATCTCGGGGGACTCGCGCTCGGACGCGTCGAGTGCGGCGAGCAGTTCGCGAGCATCGGTGGTGACCAGCGCGGCGAGGTAGCCGGCCTCCGGGTCGTCGGCGCGCACCAGCGGCGCGGGCAGCGCGGCGGCGGCTCCGGCGGGCGAGGGCCTGCCGTCGTCGAGTTCCACCGCCAGCTGGGCGAGCGTGCGCGCACCGGTCCACCGCCGCAGCGGCGGGATCGAGCCGAGCCCGTTGTCGAGCAGCGCGAGCGGGTCCTCGAACAGCCGGGACGGGCTGGGGCGCAACGACATCCCGCGCAGCGCGAGGATCTCCCGCAGCACACCGCGCAGCTGCTCGCCCATGTCCGCGGCCGTGGTGAACCGCTGTTCGAACGGCCCGGTGGCGCGGGCGAGCACGCGGCGGAAGGACGCCACCCCGCAGGCGTCGCCGGAATCCGGCTCCTCGACCGGACCCGGCTCGGCCTCACCCGGTGCGGTCTCCGAGCTCCCGTTCCGACCGGCACCGGCCGCCTGCCGCCGCGTGCCCGGCGACCAGGACTCCTCCGTCACGTGGAACAAGGTCTCCAAGGTCCGCCCGACCGTGTGCAGGTCGGAGCGGATCGTCAACCCGTGCAGCTCGCGTTCCTCGTCGGACACCTGGTAGCCGCGGGTGCCGACGACGAGACCCTCCTGGTCGTCGATCCCGCGCACCGCGCCCAGGTCGATCACCTTCAGCCGGTTGGTGCTGCGGATGACGTTGCCCGGTTTCATGTCGCAGTACAGCAACCCCGCGGCGTGCAGGTGCTCCAGCGCCGCCAGGATCTCCAGCCCGTAGGCGATGACGTGCTCCACCCGCAGCTCGCCGTGCCGGGCCCGCGCCGCCGGATCGTTCTTGAGCTGCGCGAGTGACGGGCCGCCGACGTGCTCCATCACCAGGTAGTCGACGGGCTCGCCGGAGACCGGGTCGGGATGCTGCACGAAGTCGTAGATGCGCACGATGTTCGGGTGGTCCAGCCTGGTCAGCGCGGTGCGCTCGTTGGCCACCAGCTCGCGGGCCCGCCGGTCCCGGCTGTTGATCAGTCCTTTGAGGACCACGTAGGTGTCGTCCAGGTTGCGCGCCTTGGCGAGGTAGACCCAGCCGAGCCCGCCGCGCTGCAACGGCCCGACCACTTCGTAGCGGTCGGCGAGCAGATCCCCCGCCACGAGCTTCAGCGAGTACGAGTACCGCGCACCGCACTGCCCGCAGACTCCGTCCAGCAGCGGCGGCTGTCCCTCGTAGGTCCGCGCGACGGGATGGCCGCACTCGGCGCAGACCCGGCTCGCCTCCGGCACTTCCGCGTTCGCCAGCACCAGGCTCGACGGGTCCGGCAGCTCGAACACCGGCAGCGACAGCAGATCACCGCTGACCCACGCGCCGCCGTCGCTCTCGCGCGGCCCGCTCGCGGAGCTCGGCGCGACCGCTCGTTCCGCTCGTTCCGCTCGTTCCGCTCGTTCCGCCCGGGTCGGCGGGGCGGCGGGCGAAGGGCGGCGACCGCAGCGATCGCAGAACCCGGTCGCCACCACGGTTCCGCCGCATCCCGGCCGGTCGCAGGGGGCGGTCATGCCGGACCGATCCGCGCGCGCACGGCCGTTCCGTAGCCGCGCACGAGTTCTCCGGCCGCGTCCAGATCGCAGGGTCCCCGCCACAACGCGTCGTGCGAGCGCCGGTACGGCTCGTCCAGCCCGACGTCCTCCACGAAGCCGTGGTCGATCGCCTGCGCCCGGTAGGCCTCCAGCAGCCCGCGCAGGTCGTCGCGCCGCTCCAGCAGGGAGTCCAGTTCGCCGCGCCGCTCCCGCAGCAGGCGCGAGGTCTCCGCCACGTCGGCTTCGGCTCGGGCGAGCCGCCGCGCCCGCGCCTCCGGCGCCATGCCCGGGTCGTCCGTCCGCAACCCGGTGACCACGAGCCGCAGCGCGATGGCGCGGTCCGGGACCGCGGGCGCCCCGGCGATCCTGCCCGCGACGTGCGCGCGGTGGCGGTGCAGCGCGTTCTCCCGCTGCGCGAGTTCGTCGACGGCCCGCGCCAGCAGGTCCAGCCGGGCCCGGAAGACCTCCGGGTCCGCGTCCTGCTCCGGCCACAGCTCCCGCGCCACCCGCAGCGCGGCGGAGGAACCGCTGCGGAACCCCAGCACCAGGCGGATGCCGCTGTTCGCCACGGGCGCGAGCACTTCGCGCAGCACCCGCTCCGGTTCGGACGCCTCGTCGATGCCGTCCAGGACGAGGGTGCGCGGTTCGGCCTCATCCAGTGGGGGCGTTTCGGGCTTCGGCGGTCGGGGCTCGGAGTCCGACCGCACCCGATCGAGGGCGTCGCCGATCTCCGCCCGCGCGTCGCTCGACGTGCGTCCGGCCATGTTCAGCGGCCGTTCGCGCACCGGGTTTCCGTCGCGCAGCACGCCGAACCCGCCGGTGACGAACAGGTAGACGTCGCGGTGCACGTGCACGTCGCCCGCGACGCGGCCCGCCTGCACCACGTTCCCGGCCTCGCCCCGGACCTGGTTGCGCACCGCCTCCGCGGGCCGCGCACCCGTCTCCGGCGTCCGTCGCTCCCCCACGTCGCGCTTCACCCCTTCATCGGAGATCGCTTCGAACGATACTCCGAGTGCACGGATGATCACCGCTGGTTGCGCCGCGCCGCGCTGGGCCGCGCGGCCGCATCACCTGATCCGATCAACGCAGCGGCCGATCGGGGCGGTGTTCGATCACCGGACCCGCCTCGGACGCGGCCGAACGAGCGACGCCCACTCCCCGATCGGCCCCTCGTCCGGCCGGGCCGGAATTACGCCGGGCACGGGGAGAATCCGCCGCAATGCGGGCTGCGGAGCTCCTCCGATATCGACGCCGAATTCCCCCGGCCGCTTTCGAAGAGCACCACTCAGCCGCAGCGACCGTATCGGGGAGTCCCGAAGATCGACCTCGGTTCCCGCGTGCGCACAACTGATCGCACAACGTCGCCACCGAATCCGCGCGGTAATCGGCGCACGGCCGCAAGTCCTGTAACGGCAACGGAAATCGCTGATCACAGCGCCGCGAAAGCGTTGTGCGGAATGCCACTCCGCACTGGTGGACCGCGTGCTCGCGTGGTGCGTAGCCTGTGCCGCGGTTTCGCGGTGATCAGCCATCCGGCAGGGGGCTCCGCGAATCGCACCGAATCGGTGGGCGGCCTCGTCGAGGCGATCGTTCATCCGAGCCTCGGCCCTTCGCGGGCCGATGTGCCGGTGTCAGCGGCAAAAGGAGTTGTGTGCGTTCAGCGTCGTCGTCCAAGTTGAAGCGTTCGATGGGCGGAGCCCTCGCGGCCACGGTGGTCGCCACCGCCGTCGGCGTGTCCGCTCCACCGGCCGTCGCGCAGCCGCCGGGCAACGCGTCGGACGCCCAGAAGCAACTCAAGGAGCTGGGGCGCCAGGCCGAGGAACTCACGGAGACGTACAAGAAGGCGCAGGACGACCACGCCAAGCGGCGGGGCGAGCTGGACCAGGCGAACGCCGACAGCGACCAGGCCGGCCGGGTCGCCGGCCAGGCCCGTGCCGATGAGCAGCGGTTCCGCAGCGGGGTCGACCGGCTGGTGCACGCGTCCTACCAGGGCGCTCGGCTGAACAAGCTCTCCGCGCTGCTGGTCAGCGAGTCGCCGGACGACTTCCTGGACCGGTCCTCGGCGCTGGACGTGCTGGCCAAGGACAACAACGACGCCGTCAAGGCGCTGGCCGGGGCGACCCACCGCGCGGAAGGCGCCGAACGCCAGGCCCAGGACGCGCGCGGGCGCGCGGAGACCGCGGCGGCGGAGGCCGCTCGCATCGAAGGGGAGATCGCGGGCAAGAAGGACGCGATGGACGCCCAGGTCGCGAAGGTCAAGGAGCAGTACGACAGCCTGAGCGAGCAGGAGCAGGAATCGATGTCCGGCGGCAGCTCGGTCGGCTCGCTGCTCGGTTCCGGCACCGCGATCGAGGCCGTCAACGCCGCGCTGAGCAAGCAGGGCTCCCCGTACGTGTTCGGGGCCAAGGGGCCGCAGCAGTTCGACTGCTCCGGACTCGTCGCGTGGTCCTTCCGCCAGGCCGGGGTGTCGCTGCCGAGCTCGACGCAGTCGCAGATCTCGGAGGGCAAGAAGGTCTCCCAGAGCGAGATGAAGCCCGGCGACGTGATCTTCTTCTACAGCTCGGGCAGCCACAACGGCATCTACATCGGCAACGGCAAGATCGTGCACGCCCCGACCGAGGGCCAGGACGTCACCGTCGAAGAGGTCGAGTACATGGGCCAGGTCAACAGCGTCCGCCGCTTCGCAGGCTGACCCGGCCCGCCGGGTCGACGGCCCCCGAGCAGCGGAACGCGGAACGCTCCGCCGCCCCCGAGGAATCCGCGCAGGGTGATCGTTCGATCTTTGTCCTGTCAGCGGCGAAGCCGCTGAGCAGCGAAGCCGCTGAGCAGCGACCAGGCAGAGCAGAACGACCTCCGGCGGATTCTTCTCGCGAGGACAGCGATTTCGCCGGCGTCAGCCCGCGGCGTAGGTGCTCATGAGGGCCTGCACCTCGTAGACGTCGACGCCCTTGCCGAACTGCTTCACGATCGGCTCGACAGCGCCGGAGAGCCAGATCTTCAGCTCCGCGTCGAGGTCGAAGGTTCCCGCGGTCTCGACGGAGAAGTGGGTGATGCTGCGGTACGGGATCGAGTGGTACTCGATCTTGCGACCGGTCATCCCCTGCTTGTCGACGAGGATCAGGCGCCGGTCGGTGAAGATGAACGAGTCCCGGATCAACTGGTACGCGGCGTGGACGACTTCCCCCTGCGCCAGCAGGCGCCCGAACTCCTTGGCCGCCGCACGCGGATCGATGCTCGACGCGTTGCCCATCATGCCGCCGAATAAGGCCATTCCCACTCCCCTGCCGATCTGCGCTCCTGGAGATCACGGTACCGAAGCCCCGCCCCGGGGAGCCGTGATCCGGCACCTCGGCAGGTGCGCTGAGTGGGGACGCGGCTCGATCGCGTCCTTGCGTTCGAGTGCGCTCACACCTCTACCGTCGGCCGGGATGGAACAAGACGAGGCACTGCGTCAGGCCCTGCGCCTGGCGGTGGATCCGCCCGGTGGGGTCTCGATCGAGGCTCTGCGTGAGCTCGCGCGGGATGACGACGCGACCGAGTGGGACATCGCCACAACGGCCAAGCACCTCGGGGTGAATCCCCACACACTGCGGTACTACGAACGCATCGGCCTGGTTCACGTCGCCCGTGATGCAGCCGGTCACCGCCGCTACGACGCGCCCGCGGTGCGCAGGCTGGTGTTCCTGACCCGGATGCGCACCTCGGGCATGCCGATCAGCGACCTGCGCCACTACATCGGCCTCGTCGACGCCGACCAGGACACCGTGTCCGAGCGCATGGACATGTTGCTGGAGCACCGCGACACCGTGCGGGCCCAGATCGCCCAACTGCAGCTCGCCCTCGCCACCACCGAGTACAAGATCGCTACCTACCAGGAAGTGCACCAGCTATGACGAATCCCGCCTCGCAGCACGACATCAACAGTCCCGGCAACCTCGCCCGCCGCCGTCACGGGCAATCGGTCCTGTCCGAGATCGACGGGCAGCAGGGCGAGGCCGTCATCGACTCGCTCGCCGACATCAACCCTGCCCTCGCACACCACGTCGCCGCGTTCGCCTTCGGAGACATCTATGACCGGCCCGGCCTCGACGCCCGCAGCCGCCAGCTGGTCACCCTCGGCGTCCTGACCGCGCTGGGGGGATGCCAACCGCAGCTCAGGGTCCACCTCGGCGCCGCCCTCAACGTGGGCATCAGCCGCGAGGAGATCACCGAAGCGCTCCTGCACGCCGCCGTGTACTGCGGCTTCCCCCGAGCCCTGAACGCGACCTTCACCGCCCGCGAGGTCTTCACCGAGCGGGACGACCCGCCCGCGAGCTGATCCGCTCCGTCCCGTGACCACGGCCCAGGACCCTGCCGAGGAAACCGCGGAGGTACCCCGCCACGACGTCCAAGTGGCTCTCCAGCAGGAAATGTCCGCCGTCGATCAGGTGCACCTCCGCATCCGCGGCGTCGCGGGCGAAGGCGCGGGCGCCGTCCGGGCCGAAGATCTCGTCGTTGCGGCCCCACACCGCGAGCACCGGAACCCCGCTGGTGCGCAGGAATTCGTGCAGCAGCGGGTAGAGCGGCCGGTTGTTCGGGTAGTCGCGGAACAGCGCCAGCTGGATCTCGTCGTTGCCCTCGCGGGAGAGGAGGGCGACGTCGTGCTCCCAGGTGTCGGGACTGACCACGCTCGGGTCGGGCACGCCGTGCAGGTACTGCCAGCGGACGGCGTCGATGCCCAGCGCCGCGCGCACCGGCGGTTCCGTGCCGGGGCCGGGGTTCGCCGCGTACGCCCAGACGTCGTTCCAGAACGACTCGACGAACCCGTCCTCGTAGCCGTTGCCGTTCTGGGTGACCAGCGCGGTGATCCGCTCGGGGTGCTCCAGCGCGAGCCGCCACCCGATGGGTGCGCCGTAGTCCTGGACGTAGAGGGCGTATCGCTCCAGCCCCAGCCGGTCGAGCAGCCCGGAGGTGATCCGGGCGAGCGCGTCGAAGGTGTAGTCGAACTCCTCGGCCGCGGGGGTGGCGGAGCGGCCGAAGCCGAGGTGGTCCGGGGCGATGACGTGGTGGTCCCGAGCCAACAGCGGGATGAGCTCGCGGAACATGAACGAGCTCGTCGGGTAGCCGTGCAGCAGGACGATCGCGGGAGCGTCGGCCGGGCCGGCTTCGCGGTAGAAGATCTCGTGGCCGTCGACGAGGGCGGTCCGGTGTTGCACCGAGTTCATTTCTAACCCCTTCATGCTCTTTATCTGGTTATCTCCGTCATGCAAGCACGACATGAGCTAACCTGTCAAAACGATCGAACAGGTTAGAGGAGGCTCGTGGACACACTGCTCGACCTGCTCAACAGCAGGCCACTGATCAACGGCGTGGAACAGGACGAGCTCGGCGACCCGGACTCCGGCAGGCGCTGGGCACGGGAGCACGGAGGCGACGGGACGCTCGCGGAACTGGCGCTGCTGCGCGAGGCGCGGGACGCACTGCGGGACGTGGTGTGCGCGACGGCCTCGCCCGAAGCGCTGCGCCCGCTGCTCGACGGGGTCCACCAGGTACCGGAGATCACCCCCGAGGGCCTGCGGTGGACGGTCGAGACGCCCCCGCACGCCCGGCTCGCGGTGGCGGCGGTGCTCGCCTGGGCCGACGCCGAGCAGCGCCTGCCCGGCAGGTTGCGCCCCTGCGCCAACGGCGATTGCCGGCTGTTCCTGCTCGACCGCAGCCGCGCCAACCGCGCTCGCTGGTGCTCGATGGCCACCTGCGGCAACCGCGAGAAGGCGCGCCGCCACTACGAGCGCACCCGGTGACCGGAAACCGGATCGTCACGACGGCGGGCGTCCTCGCGCTGCTCGGCGTGGCCTCGGTCGTTCTGCCGCCCGCAGCCGCCCCGCAACGGGAGCCCTC
This sequence comes from Saccharopolyspora sp. NPDC002578, assembly GCF_053592695.1. Lineage (NCBI taxonomy): Bacteria > Bacillati > Actinomycetota > Actinomycetes > Pseudonocardiales > Pseudonocardiaceae > Saccharopolyspora > Saccharopolyspora sp. NPDC002578. Next base: position 18,272 of record NZ_JBSFWJ010000010.1, read on the forward strand.
AGTGGACTCGACCGTGTGAACGCGATCCCGCCGCACACCGACGCCGATGCGCGGCGGGGCACGACGCGAAGCGGCGGCCGACCCACGCCTCGCGTGGATCGGCCGCCGACTGCTTCGAGCGAGATCAGCGCATGGCGCCGAGCGTCAGGGTGAACACGTCGGGGTCACCGGCGTTGACCTTGCCGCTGTGGTCCTCGCCCGCGTTCGAGCTGACGTCGTCGTAGGCGAACGCGTAGCCCTTGCCGTCGGGCAGGTTCTCGTGCACCACGCGGGCGTAGTGGTTGGTGATCTCGTTCTGGTAGAAGGTCGCCGGGTCCTCGTCCTGCGGCTGGTTCGGGTTGATCAGCAGCGTGGTGCGGTTGAACGCCGCCGCCAGGCGCGGCACGATCGCCAGGCGCTCCTGCGAGTCGCTCTCCGGGTTGTTGGCGAACGGACCGCTGTTGCAACCCCAGATGTCCACGGAGGACGGCTTCTCGAAGCGCTCCGAACCGAAGACGAACGCGTCGCCCTCGACCTTGCCCTCGATGACGCCGAGGTCGTCGCGCTGGGTGTCGACGAAGATCGACTCACCCGCGTACTTGGCGTAGACCTCGTCCACGTAGGGCTCGAGGTAGCCCTCGAAGTCGGCGGCGCGGTGGTTCGGGTTGAGCACCCGCACGACCCGGCCGTCGGCCTCCTGCACCAGGTTGGCCCAGTTGCCGCCCTGGGCGCGCAGGCCCTCGGCGACGCCGTCGAGCGCACCGGTGGGCATGCCGGGGACTTCCTGGTCACCGCTGGCCGCCTTCAGGTGCAGCGCGATGGGCGCGGCGACGAAGTCGACGTAGCTGATGTTGGCGTAGAGCTGCTCGGAGTTGAGGGTGAACTCCGCGAACGTCCAGTCCTTGCCGTAGTTCGGGTCCTCTTCGGACACGAAGTTCGGGTGCACGACGGAGGTGGCACCGTCGCCGTCCTGCACGACCTGGAATTCCAGCGTGTCGTTGAGGGAGAAGTAGACCCGCGCGCCGTACATCCGCGGGACGGTGACCTCGACGCTGCCGTCAACCGGGATGGCGGCTTCCTCGCCGACCGGGGTCGGCTCGGGACCACTCGCCTCCGGGAAGTACGGGGTGCCGTCCTTCGTGATGAACACGGCCTTCTTCTCGGCGTCCGAGAAGCCGGCGATGTACGCGGTCGCGGGACCACCGGAGTTGTTCTGCAGCACGAACTTCAGGTTCTCGGGCGCGGCGGACGCGAACGGGGCGCTGATCGCCTGGACCCAGAACGGGGTGCTCAACGCGGCAGCGGAATACCCGAGAAACCGGCGGCGAGAAACCATGGGGGATACCTCCTGAGACAACAGGATCGGCCCGGGGGGTGGCCGACCCTTTCGTGATCGATCCCGAGAGTCTGCCGGTCTAGACCTGCCACTTGATACCCCCAAAAGGACCGAATTCACCACCTCCAAACACCAATCAACTCAACCGCACATCAAGCCGGGAAATGCAAGCAGCAGGCGAAATCCAGCCACAGAAATGGGAAAACGGGAGCCCTTTCCGAAGAAAGACGAGCTCAGTCCACTGTGTTCACGAAAGATAAGACGAAAGTCGGTCCGCGAACTCACACCTAAGGCTGCTCACGCGAAGTGACCACAGTGCACCGCGATCAATCGGGCCGCCGAATGAAGACGGCGACCACTGCTCGAATACGCGGAGTGCCCGTCCGGATACAGCGAGGTGAACGTGAACGGCGAGAGGTCGGCGGGGGACGGTCGCGAAGGAGGATCGGCGGCCTTCCCGCCGCGGGTCAGGACCGCGCGAGCAGCAGCGCGAGCACGCCCGGCATCTCCGCTTCCAGCCGCGCGACCTCGTCGTCCAGTCCGGACAACGCGTGACTGAGACCGCGCTGGAAGATCCCGTCGATCATCGCGTAGGCGACCGCGGACGACATCGCGGTCCCGACGCCCGCCAACTCGGCGCAGCGGATGATCACCCGCCAGATCATCTCTTCGCGGCGCTGGTCGATCTCCACCACTTCCTGGCGGAACGACTCGTCGAAGAGGCTCTGGTTGCGCAGGTCGTACCAGAGCCGGTGCAGCGGAGCGTCGGTCTTCAACGTCGCGAAGAACCGGGCGACGAAACCGTCGCGCAATTCGTCCGCGCTCGTCGCGTTCGCGACGAGTTCGTCGTACCGGGTCACGCACACGGCCTCGTACTGGCGGACCGCTTGCACGATCAGGTCCTGCTTGTCCGCGAAGTAGTAGTGCAGGACTCCGTGGGAGAACTCCGAATTCTGCGCGATCTCGCGCAGGCTCGTCCGCGCGTACCCCAGGTCGGCCAGGGTGTTCAGCGTCGCTACGGCGAGCTCGGTCCGCCGCACCTCGAACTTGTCGATCTGGCGGCGGGCGATCCGCTTCTGCTTCGTCTCGGCGACCTCGGTCACGTGCTCGTCCTGTCGGCTGGCGGCGGTGTGCTGCTGCGGCCCGCAGTCTACCGCCACCGCCGTCCATGACAGTCGTCCAAGAAATTCTTGACGACTGTCCAAACCGATGCATACGGTGTGATCCGCGCCGCACGGGAGATCTTGGCAACCGTGCTGACCAGCGATCTCAACGAGGAGATTCCGGATGAGCAGCTATGACCTGACCGGCAGAAGAGCCCTCGTGACAGGGGGTGCGCGCGGCCTCGGCGCCGGAATCGCCGAAGCGCTGACGAAGGCGGGAGCAGCGGTCGTCATCGGCGACGTGCTCGAAGAGGCCGGCAAGGACACGGCGCGAGCGCTGCGCGACGCGGGCGCCGACGCGGAGTTCGTCGCGCTCGACGTCACCGACGACGACAACTGGGCCGCGGCGATCCAGCAGACCGTCGACTCCATCGGCGGCCTGGACATCCTGGTGAACAACGCCGGGGTGGAGATCACCAGCCTGATCGTCGACCTCGACCCGGCCGACGTGCGCAAGATGCTCGACGTCAACGTGCTCGGCAACTCGCTCGGCCTCAAGCACGGCTTCCGCGCCATGCGGCCGGGCGGTGCGGCGGGCGCGGGCGGTGCCGTGGTCAACATCGCGTCGGTGGCCGCGACGATCGCGTTCCCCGGCATCTCGCTGTACTCGGCGACGAAGTCCGCGATCGACCGGCTCACCCGCGTCGCCGCCGCCGAGTCCGGGAAGCTCGGCTACGGCGTGCGCGTCAACTCGATCTACCCGGGCCTGACGCCCACCACCATGGGCAACCAGCTCGCGGCCGACTGCGCCGAGATCGGGCTGTTCCCCTCCCCGCAGGCGGCGGCGGAAGCCGTCGTCGGGCTCACCCCGCAAGGACGGCTCGGGCAGGTCGACGACATGGCCGACGCCGTGGTCTTCCTGGCCTCCGACGCCGCGAAGTACATCACCGGAGCGGGGCTTCCGGTCGATGGCGGCATGGGCATGTGACCAGGACACCACCAGCACTGGAGGACGAATTCATGGCCACTGACAAGCGCGTCGTCGTCTACGGCGCCTCCGGGTACACCGGACGGCTGATCTGCGAATACCTGCGCGAGTACAACATCCCCTTCCTCGCGGCGGGCCGGAACCACCAGCGCGTCAAGGACGCCGTCGACGCGGTGCCCGGCATCGAGACCGTCGAGCACGAGGTCGTGGAGGTCGAGCACACCGCCGCCGCGCTCGCGGAGACCTTCCGCGGCGCCTCGGTCGTGCTCAACACCGTCGGCCCGTTCGCCCGCTACGGCCACGAGGTCGCGCAGGCCTGCCTGGACATCGGGGCGCACTACACCGACACCAACGGCGAGCAGAACTGGATGATCGACGCCGAAGCGCGCTACGGCGCCGACTTCGCCGCGCGGGGCCTGCTGCTCACCCCGGGCCTGGCGCAGATGTACACCATCGGCGAGATCGCGGCGAACATCTGCCTGGAGACGCCCGGCCTGGACACGCTCGACATCGAGGTGTTCTGGAAGGGGCACCCGACCGTCGCCTCCACCAACACGATCCTGCTCAACGCGGCGTTCGCGAAGGCCTACCACCTGGAGCAGAACGAGTACGTGGAGTGGCGGGCGGACGGCTGGCCCGCCGAAGTGGTGGTGCCCGGCCAGCACGAGCTCGGGCTGGCGCTGCCCTGGGGCGGCACGTCGCACCCGGTGTGGTTCAAGAACGACCCGCGGGTGGCCAACGCCCGTGCGCTGGGCGGCGTGTTCGACAGGGCGTTGATGTCGGCCGTGCCGCAGATCGTCAACGCCGCGCTGGAGCAGATGGAGGGGCTCTCCACCGAGGAGAAGCTCAAGATCATCGACGCGACCTCCGCGCAGGTCCGCAGCGAGATGCCGCCGCGGGAGAACCCGCGCATCAACACCTCGCTCGACTCGGTGCACGCCTCGGGTCCGCTGGGGCGCGCGCACTGCGTGATCCACGGCAACTGCAACTACAAGCAGACCGCGCTGCTCAACGTGCACGCCGCCGCGTCGCTGCTGCAGCAGCCGCCGCGCAAGGCCGGGTTCGCCTCCAGCTGCCAGGCCTTCGGGCACCGGGAGCTGCTGGGCACGCTGCGCGCGTTCGGCCTGGTGCTCGACCCGATCCTGGAAGTCCACCGCTGATGCGCGCGTGCGCCGGTCGCCGTGCGCGGCGGCCGGCGCACCCCGCGTCCCGCACGACGAGGTGAGCGATGCAACTGGCCGGCTACTTGGACAAGGGCGCCTCCCTGGGCGGCGGCGAGCCCTGCTTGACGACGAACGGGCAATCGCGCGACTACGCGGCGGTGCAGGAGTCGTCGTGGCGGATCGCGGGGGCGCTGCGCGGATCCGGGATCGGCGCGGGCGACCGCGTCGCGGTGCTGTCGGCGAACGATCCCGACGCGCTCGGCTGCGTGTTCGGCATCTCCCGCGCGGGCGCGGTGTGGTGCCCGGTCAACCCGCGCAACGAGGCCGCCGAGAACGAGCAGCTGCTGGGGATGTTCGGGTGCCGCTGCCTGTTCTTCCAGGCGAAGTTCGCCCCGCTGGTGCAGCGGATCCGCCACGGCCTGCCCGAGCTGACCACGCTGGTGTGCCTGGACGGGGAGGTCGACGGGGCCTGGAACTTCGCCGAGTGGCTCGCGCGCGCCGACCCGCTGCCCGGCCCGGTCACCCGCGCCGGGGACGACCTGTGCATGCTCGCCGCGACCGGCGGCACGACCGGACTGCCGAAGGGCGTCCGCTTGACCGGCACGAACATGGCCACCGCGACGGCGACGACGCTGATGAGCTACCCGTTCGGCGACTCGCCCCGGTATCTGGCGCTCGCGCCGCTCACCCATTCCGCCGGGGTGCTCACCTTCCCGATCATGGCGCTCGGCGGGGAGGTCGTCATCATGCCGAATCCGGACCTCGGCGAGTTCCTGCGGCTCGTGCAGCACCACCGCATCACGCACGCCTTCCTGCCGCCGACGGTCATCTACGGGCTGCTGGAGCACCCCGACCTGGACGCGACGGACCTGAGTTCGCTGCGCTGCCTCTGGTACGGGGCCGCCCCGATGTCGCCGACGCGGCTGGCGGAGGCGCTCACCCGGATCGGGCCGGTCCTCGGGCAGCTGTTCGGGCAGACCGAGGCGCCGAACATGATCTCGACGATGGCCCCGGCCGACCACTTCCGCCCGGACGGCTCCATCGCGACCGAGCGGCTCACCTCCGCCGGGCGCCCGAGCCCGCTGACCCAGGTGGCGGTGATGGGCGAGCAGGGCGCGCTGCTGCCTCGGGGCGAGCGCGGCGAGGTCGTGGTGCGCGGTCCGCTGGTCATGGACGGCTACCACGAGAACCCGGAGGCCACGGCCGCGGTCAGCGAGCACGGCTGGCACCACACCGGCGACATCGGCTACCTCGACGCGGAGAACTTCCTGCACATCGTCGACCGGGCCAAGGACATGATCATCACGGGCGGGTTCAACGTGTACTCCGCCGAGGTGGAGCAGGCGTTGCTGGCGCACCCGGCGGTGCTCGACGCGGCGGTGATCGGGCTGCCCGACGAGAAGTGGGGCGAGCGGCTGACCGCGGTCGTGCAACCGCGCCCGGAGCGGCAGGCGGAACCGGACGAGCTGAAGTCCTTCGTGAAAGAACGGCTGGGGTCGGTGAAAACGCCCAAGCAGATCGAGATCTGGCCCGACCTCCCGCGATCGAAGATCGGCAAGGTGCTCAAGCCGGAGATCAAGAACCGGTTCGCGGCCGATCCGGACACCGCGCCGCGGGGGCTAGATTGAGCGGTATGACCTCCATCGCTGAGAAGGCCACCCGCCTGCAAGAACTCCACGCGGCGCCGGAACTGCTGCTGCTCGTCAACGCGTGGGACTCGATCACCGCGAAGGTCGTCGCCGAGACGCCCGGCACGCGGGCGCTGGCGACCCCGAGCCACGGCATCGCCGCCGCCCGCGGCTACCCCGACGGCGAGCGCATCCCCCGCGACGAGATGATCGCCGAAGTCGCCCTGATCGTGCGGGCGGCCGGCGACCTGCCCGTCACCGCCGACCTCGAAGCGGGCTACGGCGATCCCGGCGGCACCATCGCCCGCGCCATCGACGCCGGAGCGGTCGGCGCCAACCTCGAAGACCAGGTGAAGCCGCTCGCCGAGTCGGTGCGGGCGGTCGAATCCGCCGTCGCCGCCGCCGAATCCGCGGGCATCGACTTCGTCCTCAACGCGCGCACCGACGTGTTCCTCCGGGCCGCCGACCGCGACCCCGAGGAGGTCCTCGCCGACGCCATCACCCGCGGACGCGCCTACTTGGACGCCGGAGCCTCCAACTTCTTCGTCCCCGGCAAGCTCGACGCCGACCAGGTCGGGCGCCTCGTCGAAGCGCTCGGAGACCGCAAGGTCAACCTGATCGGCATCCCCGGTTCCCTCCCGCTGCGAACGGCTCAGGAACTCGGCGTCTCCCGCGTGTCCTACGGTCCGTGGAGCCAGAACGTCGCCCTGACCGCGCTGGCCGAGCTCACCGAGGACGTCCACAACGGCGGCGGACTCCCGGCCGATACCCGCAAGCTGAACTGACCGCCGAGGCCCTGCGGCTCCGCCCCTGGCAAGGCACCGGCCGAATCGTGCGCTCAGGGGAATTCAAAAGGATCTTTTGATCTTTGTCGTGTCAGTGGCGGAGCCGCCGAGCAGTGACCGGCTTGAGCGGAACGACCACCGGCGGGTTCTCAGCGGTTTCCTCGCGAGGACGGCTTTTCTCCTCGTGGCGGAGCCACTGGGAAAAAGATCCCGCGGCGAGGAAACCGCTGAAGTTCCGCCACCCGACCCCTACGCAGGCCAAGCCGAGAGCCCCCTCAGCCCTGAGCTTCTCGTCCTCCCAGGTGTTCACCGAGGAAGCGGTCGGCGGCGTGGAACATCGCGATCAGGTTGTCCGGGTTGGTGAACAGGTGCCCCTCGTCGTCGAAGACGAGGTAGTCGACCTCGACACCGCGGGCGCGCAGCGCCTCGACGAGGTTGTCGGACTCGGCCTGCACGACGCGGACGTCGTTGGCGCCTTGGACGACCATCAGCGGTGTGCGGATCTCGTCGACGCGGGTGATCGGCGAGCGGGCGCGCATGTCCGCCTCCTGCGCCGGGTCGGACGGGTCGCCGACGTAGTGGTACCAGTTGTTGATCAGGGCGGGCTTGGCCATGTCCGGCACCGTGCGCATGAAGTTCGCCAGGTCGGAGATCCCGACGTAGTCCACCGCCGCGGCGAACCGGTCCGGGGTGAACGTGACGCCGACCAAGGTGGCGTAGCCCCCGTAGGAGCCGCCGAAGATCGCGACCCGGTCCGGGTCGGCGTAGCCCTGCGCCACGGCCCAGTCGACCGCGTCGATCAGGTCGTCGTGCATGGCACCGGCGAACTCCCCGACCGCGGAACGCATGTGGTGCTTGCCGAAGCCCGACGAGCCGCGGAAGTTCACCTGCAGCACCGCGTATCCCCGGTTGGCCATCAGCTGCACGCTCTTGTCGAAGCCCCAGGAGTCACGGGCCCACGGTCCGCCGTGGACCATCAGGACCAGCGGCAGCCCGGCGGGCTCGATGCCCACGGGCAGCGTCAGGTACGACGGCAGCGGCAGCCCGTCGCGGGCGGGGATCGTCACCGGCGTCATCGGGGCCATCGCGTCGGGGTCCAGGTGCGGGTTCGGCCGGAACAGCAGCCGCCGCTCCCCCGTCTCGTGATCGTAGAACCAGGTCAGCCCCGCTTCGCGGTCGTGGGTGAACGACACGACCCAGCGGCGGCCGTCCTCGTCGCAGGACACCGCGGCGAGGGTCCCGTCGGACAGCGACTCCAGGTTCGCCAGCACCTCGGCGAATCCCGCGTCCAGCGCGCGGATCACCTGGCGGCTGCCGAGGTAGCGAGCCCCCAGCAGTTCGCCCGTGCGCCGGTGCCGGATCAGCGGGGAGGGCAGCGCGGCGAAGACCGCGGCGCGGGTGTCGAGGTCGAACTCTGGGTGCGAGTCGACTTCGGTCTCCTCGCCGGTGGTCAGGTCGAGCCGGACCAGGCGGGTGCGGTCGGTTCCCCGGTTGGAGCCGATCCAGGCGGCGGTCCCGTCCGGCGTGGCCTCGAACGGGAAGATGCTCATCGGGTGGTCGGCGCCGTCGAAGGTCGTGATGCGGTGCAGTTCGCCCGTGTCGCCGTCGCGGCGGGACAGCGCGAGGTCGCCGTCCTCGGTCAGGGTCTGGGCGAACAGCCGACCCTCCCCCGCGTAGAGCCAGTCGAGCACCGGGCCGGGGTTGCGGGCCAGGGTCGTGAGCTCACCGGTGGCGATGTCGAGCTCGTGCAGGTCGAACTCGGCGGCGTCGCGAGCGTTGAGCTGCAGCACCGCCTTGCCCGGTCGCGCAGCGGGGAGCACGAGGCCGACGGCCGCCGCGCCGGGGAACGGCGTCAGGTCGACCGCGGGCGCGTCGGGCTCGTCCAGGTCGACGCGGAACACGTGCCAGTTCTCGTCGCCGTCGTCGTCCTGCAAGTACAGCAGCCAGCGCGGGTCGTCGGTCCACGCGTAGTGCTGGACGGTGCGGCGTTCGTCGGCGGTCACGCACCGCGGTTCGGCGCGCCCGTCGAGGTCCTCGATCCAGACGTTGAGCCTGTTCTTCCACGGCGCCAGGTAGGCGATCCGGGTGCCGTCGGGCGAGATCGACGCGCCAGCGCGCTCCGGTGGCCGGAAGAAGTCCTCGACGGTGATCCGTTCGGGCAGTGCCATGGCGCTGTCCCCTCCTCGGTGTTCGCAGCGGCGGGTCCGCTGCGACCAGGAAAGGCCGTGCCGCCACGGCATGCTCAAGCCCGGAGCGCCGTGACGGGCACCACTGCCCGGCATCGAGCGCGGAGTCCACGGAGGACTAGGTTCGAGACGACCTGCGCCCCTTCCTCCTTCTCGGGGCCGGTCCTGGCCGGTACCGCCCCGGATCGTGTACTCGGTCGAAGGGACCCGCTCGATCCGTCGTGCGAGGTGCTGATGACGTCCTGGGGAGAGCTCACGTGGCCCGAGATCCCGGCCGCGGTCGCCGAGCACGTCGCCCGGCACCTGGCCGAGCGCGCGGGCCTGCTGCGGCTCCCGACCGTCCCTATGGGCAGGGCAACTCTTCGCCGTCGTCCGGAAGGGGCGCGGAGGACGGAGTTCGCCTCGTTCGGTGGTTCGATTTCTCGCGAGATCGCGGGAATCGTCCACACCGTGACGGCAGGGCTCCGGCTAGTCGTGGTCGCCGTCGACGTAGGTCCAGGACTTGTCCGCCCGGGTGAAGCGGGAGTGCTCGGTGAGCGAGCCCGCCCGGCCGTGCAGGTGGTAGTGCGCGCGGAAGGTCACGGTGCCCTCGGTGTCGAACGGGCCGCCGCCGGTGCGGTCGAGGACGTCGAGGCGCACCCAGCGCTGCTCGGGGTCGAGGTCGAGCTCCGCCGGGCGGGTCGACGGGTGCCAGGTCGCCAGCAGGTAGGCGGCGTCGCCGACGGCGAACGCCGCGTAGCGCGACCGCATGAGCTGCTCGGCCGTCGCGGCCTTGCGCTCGCCCGCGTGCAACGGGCCGCAGCAGGTCGCGAACGGCTCACCGAGTCCGCACGGGCAGGGATTCGCACTCACCCGCACAGGTTCTCACCCCGAACGCGCCCGGAGGCGGCGGCCCCGCCACTCGACGGGGCCGCCCCGGGCGTCCGCCTCACCAGGTGGTGAGGCGGAACAGGATCATGCTCGCCAGCAGGGCGATGTAGCCGAGCAGCGTCCACCCGGCGGGGGCGTAGCGCTCGCCGGTGGTCCTGGCGAACTTGACCAGGCCGCACGCCGTGAACGGCAGCGGCAGCAGGAACAGCAGCAGCTGCGGACCGGCCTGGCCGGCGCTCACCGCGACGACCGCCTGCAACCCGCACGCCAGGACCTGCAGCACGCCCACGACCGTCAACGCCCCGGCCGCGCCGGCCGCCGTCGAGTACAGCTTCTCGCCGGACAGGGCGAATTCGGCGCGGACGGTCTTGCGCGCGATCTCCCAGTGCAGGTAGCCGAGCACGATCGAGAGCAGCACCAGCGCCGTCGGCACCACCGGCACCGACGGGCCGAGCGCGACGACGAGGCACAGCAGCACCGTCTTGAGCTGGACGGTGAGCGCGATGTTGCGCCACATGCTCGCGTCGAACCGGTCCCAGCTCGTCTCCAGCCAGCACAGGAACAGCGAGAACGCCATCGCCGCGACCGCCACCAGCACCGGCGCGAGTCCCGCGACCGCGGCGGCGGCCAGCGCCACCGCCGCGGAGACCAGCAGGTAGGTCCTGATGTCGGTCGTCGTCACCTCACCGGTGACGACGGGGCGGCGCGGGTTGAACTCGCGGTCGTACTCGCGGTCCTTCACCTCGTCCACGGCGCGCAGGAAGAACAGCAGCGCGAACAGCGCCACCGCCGCGCAGACCGCCGCGACGACTCCCGGCCCGGACCCGTCACGCAGCGGCGCCAGCGCGGACAGCACCGCCGCCACCAGCATCGACACGTAGAAGACGTACTTGCGCGGCGGGAAGCGCTTGGTGAAGAACCGCCAGAACACCGCGATCACTCGACCACCCGCACCGTTCCGGCCACGCCGTCGAGCTCCACGGTCGCGCCGTCGGGGATGCGCTCGACGGCGCCCGGCACGGCGACGATGGTCGGGATGCCGAACTTGCGGCCGGTGATGGCGGTGTGCGACAGCAGGCTGCCGCGCTCCACCACGATGCCCTTCGCCGCCAGCATCAGGTACAGCCACCCCGGATCGGTCTCGCGGGCGATGAGCACGTCGCCCTCGTCGAGGTCGTCGGCGAACGACGGGTCGAGCACGACCCGCGCCCGCCCGCGGACCTTGCCGGGGCACGAGCCGAGGCCGCGCATGACGCCGTCAGCGGACTCGGGCACCTCGGTCTCCTGCGGGACGTCGACGACCTCCGGGATCGACAGGCCCACCACGTCCGCCGTGGAGAACTCGCGCTGCGGCCGGCGCCGCTGGGCGCGTTCGTGGTCGCCGCGCCGCACTTCGACGAGACCGGCGAGGTCGTGGGTGGTGCCGGAGCCGTCGAAGAACCCGAGCAGTTCCTCCACGTCGAGCCAGAACACGTCCTGGGCGTCGGCGAGCACCCCGCGCTGCTGCAGGTGACCGCCCAACGCCTTGATCACCTGCTTGCTGTAGCCGAACAGCTCGCTGCGCTGGTAGCGGCCCGCTTCGCGGTAGTAGAGGAAGGTGCGCAGGCGGTCGAACAGGCCCAGCACGACCTTGCGCCGCGCCGCCGAGGGCAGCGCCTCCTTCAGCCGCTGCTCACCGGCCAGCCGCGTCTCGTGCTCGGTGCGCTCCATCTCGGCCGCGACGACGCCGCGGGCGGCGTACTGCCCGGCCAGGCGCAGCAGTTCCCACGGCTGCTCGCGCAGGTTGGGCCGTTCCAGCTTGAGCTCTTCGAGCCCGCGGTCGCCGTACCGGTTCAAGTGCGCGTCCACCGAGGTGGTGAACTCGGCGGGCAGCTCACCGGCGCGCAGCCGCTCCCAGATCTCCTCCGGCGGCTTGGTCCGGAACAGCAGGTCCAGGTCGGCGTCGGCGCGGACCTGCTCGCCCAGCCGCACGGCGCTGAGCGCGATCTCCGCGCCGCGCAGCTGCTTGCCGCCGCAGAGCAGCTGGCTGAACAACGTGTCGGTGTCGCCGACGCCCCACTTCTTCAGCAGGCGCTCCAGCCGACCGTGCACGATCAGCATGAACTGGTAGTTGATGAGCGTGATGCCCCAGAGGTTCCCGGCGCTGCGCCACACTTCGCGGTAGTCGTCGACGAGGGTCAGCGGGTGCGCCTCGGTGAACCGGTCGCCGCGCCTGCTGCGCAGGAGCTCGGTCCACTCGGTCTCGAACGCGGCGAAGTCCCGCGCCATCGTGGCGTAGTTCAACCCCGCCCGCGCCCAGCCGCCGACGAGCTTCGCCGACCGGGTCAGCTGCGCGCGCAGGTCCTTGCCGCGCCCGTCGGAGTGGTAGTAGCTGTTGTCCAGCTCGGCGACCAGCCGCTCCCAGTCCCGGCGCATCCCGTCGAACAGCGGGAACACCGCCAGTTCGCGCAGGAACGAGCTGATGTTGTGGTAGATCCGCCCGTCGATGAACGCGACCAGCCGGGTCATCGTCTCGTGCAGGTCGTGCAGCTCGCGGGCGGGAACTCCGCAGCGGCGCAGGTAGTCGTGGTTGAGCAGCCAGTAGAACCGGCGGGCCACGGAGTACGTCATCGGCGTCGTGGTGCCGGGGAAGCTCTCCGAGACGTTGGCGCTGCTGAACACGCGGTAGTGGCCGGGGTTCATGGTGATCGGCCGGGACTGCAGCACGTGCACCGCGCCGTCGGGCGTGATCGTGGCCTCGATGTCCTGCGGGCTGCCGAACAACCCCTCGATGCGGTCGCCCAGCGCGGACAGCTCCCGCACTTCGTCGTCGCTGAGCACCGGCGCGTCCCGCCGTTCCTGCGGCACCGGCGCGATCCTGGTGCCGTGGCCGCGCTCGGCGTCGAAGGTCACCATCTCCGGCTTCTGCACGACCACCCGGCGCAGCTCGCCGGACTGGCCGTGCAGGAAGTAGTGGTCGGTCGGGGTCTTCTCGGCCACCACGCCTTCCCCGATGCCCCAGCCCGCGCTGATCACGGTGTCCTTGGCGTAGCTGGTCGGGTCGCAGGTGAACAGGACCATGGAGCGCTCGCCGAACACCATCTGCTGCACGCCGACCGCGACGGAGATCCGGTCCAGCGACAACCCCTGCCGGTGGCGGTAGAGCAGCCCCTCGGGGTTGAACGCCGACGCCCAGCACTTGAGCACGGCGTCGCGGACCTGCGCGACGGGCACGTACAGGTAGCTGTCGCTCATGCCGGCGAAGGCGTGCTCGGCGGAGTCCTCGCCCTCTTCGGGGCGGGCGCCCACCATGGACGCGCGCACGGCGACAACGGAGTCGGCGTCGAAGGTCGTGCTGAGCGCGTCGGCGAGCAACCGCTCGCCTTCCGCGCCGAGCCCGCCGCTGAGGATCGTCTCGCGGGCCCGCCGCGAGGCTTCGCGCAGGGCGTGCCAGTCGTCGAAGTCCAGCTCCCCCAAGGCTTCCTTGACGGCACCGGCAGACACGGAGCGGGTGAACAGCTCACCGGTGAGGCAGAACAGCGGGGGCACCGTGACGCCGTCGTCGCGCAAGGTCTTGAGCCGGGCGAACTTCCAGCCGACCCGTTCCGGGAGCATCGGATGGTCCAGGGTCTCGATCACGGACGAACTCCCTCGATGTGCCGGACGCCGTCGACGTCCGCAGTGGATTCGCTCGCGGTGGAGCGACGCAGCGCCAGGTGCACCGCACGGATTCGCGACGGGCCGGGCGCTGAGCACCCGCGGCCCGACCGGGTCGCGCGGGACCGCCGAACCGGTGGCGCGACTGCCGGGAGAACGTCGACCGGCTTCGGCGCCGGCGCGCGGCGGGCATGCGACGGCTGCGATTGGCCAAGATCCACACTAGCCGGGCGAAGACTAGGTGAATCACCACAAACCCGCTGGCACGGTGAAAACCAGGTGCTCCGCGGGAGCGCTCGCAGACCGTCCTGCGTGGACTCCGGGCGGACGGTGCGGCGATCTCGGCGGAGGAGGCTGCGGTGGATCTCGACCAGGCGCTCACGACGACGCGGACGGTCCGGCGACGCCTGGACCTCGCGCGCCCGGTGGACCCCGAACTGATCCGGGAATGCCTGCGGCTCGCGACGTGCGCACCGAATGGCGGGAACCGGCAGGACTGGCGATTCCTCGTCCTCGACGACGCCGAGGTGAAGGAACAGGTCGCCCGCCATTATCGGGAGGCTTCGGCGGAATACCTCGCGGACAAGCCCGAGAACGCGAACACCGCCGCCGCACGAGCGCTCGCGGAACGGCTCGCCGACGTGCCCGCGCTCGTGCTGGTGTGCTCGCGGGGCAGGCTCGCGGCCGACGCGCCCCCGGCGAAGCGATCGAGCTTCTACGGCTCGATCTACCCCGCCGTGTGGAGCTTCATGCTCGCCGCGCGCGCCAGGGAGCTCAGCACCGCGCTGACCACGGTGCACCTCGCCCGCGAACGCGAGGTCGCCGACCTGCTGGGCATCCCCTTCGACGAGGTCACCCAGGTCGCGCTGATCCCCGTCGCGCACCGCCTGGGGCCGCAGCCCTCCGGACGTCCCCCGCGCGGCCCGGTGGAGGAGGTGGTCGCGCACAACCGGTGGACCCCGTGACGGGCCGAAGGGCGCACGAGCACCAGGGCCGAACGGCGCAACGAGATTTCTTCGCGAATCGCGATCAGAGCATTGCGGACAGGTTGCGGAACCAATTCCCGCATTCGACCCGAACGCGCGAATGAACGCGCCACCGGAGTCCGATAATTGCGCCTCCGCGCAGTCTCGGAAATGCGGCGGACGATCTAAGGAAAGCCCCAGACCTGCCGCACCTATAAAGGAAAACATGAAGATCGAAATGTTATCGAGGCGCGGGAGGCGACTATGACCTTGGCGCTCGATTCGCTGGTGCTCACGTTGGAAGGAACGCTGATCGCCGATCAGCAGGACACCTTCTACTTCGACCACCCGCTGGACCACCTGCCCGCCACGCTGCTGCTGGACGGCGCGGTGGACCTCGCCACGGCGTCCCTTCCGGGCCACGTCGCGGAAATGCACGTGAAGTTCCACCGCTTCGGCGAGATCGACGAACCCGTGGACGTGCGGCTCACCCAGACCTCCGACGGTTCCGAGCGGTGCGCGCTGCGGTTCTCCGCACGGGACGCGGACCTCGCCGACGGGCACGTGGTGCTGCGGGAGATGCCGCCCGCACCGGCCGTTCCCCCGGTGCGCGGACCGGAACCGGCCCCCGTCGACCGGGCGCTCGTGCACCGGCACCGCACGGACAACGTCGCGATCGGCGGCGTCGTCGCCGGGCCGGACGGATCTGCCGCCGAGATCCTCGACCTCGCCGCGGACCACCCGCTGCGGCGCCGCGACGCGGCGCACCGCTCACCGGTGGAGCTCATCGAGGCCGCGCGCCAGCTCACCACCTTCATCGGGCACGCGGTGTGGGAGATCCCCGACGACTGGAAGTACGTCTTCTCCGCGGTCGGCTACGAACAGCGCCGCCCGGTGGCCGCCGACGAGCCGCTGCGGCTGCGCACTTCGCGGATGTCGTTGCACCGCAGGCGGATCGACGTCGTAGTGGAACTCGAAGCCGCCGACGGCGTGGTCGGCTCGGTGTCCATCGACGGTCTCGTCGCCGCGCCCCGCATCTACCAGCACCTGCGCTGGTCGCAGCACTGACGGAAAGGATCGTCCATGCTCGGCAGGCTCGAAAGCCTCTTCCCGCCCGCGCTGTTCGTCTGCGCCACCGCGATGCTGGGCTGGGGCACCTGGTCCCACGGCTCGCGAGGTGATCTGCTGGGCGTCGCGGTGCTGGTCGCCTACTTCGCCTGGATTCTGCTGGAAATCCGCATCACCTTCCAGAGCGCGACCCAGGAGACGAGCTCGGGCGACCGGGGAAGCCTCCAGCTCTACGGGATCTCCCGCATGCTGGTGCTGGGCACGCTGGTGTTCCTGCCCTCGGCGTGGGAGGACTGGAGCGCGCTGCGCGTGCTGGCCGCGGTGGCGTTCGTCGCCGGAGTGGTGCTGCGGCTCGGTTCCATCCAGCAGCTCGGGCGGTTCTACTCGCACCGGGTCCGCACGGTGGCCGAGCACCAGATCATCCAATCAGGACCGTACCGGTTCGTGCGCCACCCGTCCTACGCCGGAATGGTGCTCGCCCACCTCGGCGTGGTGGTCGTGTTCTTCAACCCGGTCAGCCCGATCCTGTTCGTGGCGCTGATGGTCCCGGCCATCATCTGGCGGATCCTGGTCGAGGAGAACACCTTGATGCGGCTCGACGAGTACCCCGCCTACGCGCAGGGCCGTCCCCGCCTCGTTCCCGCCGTCTGGTGACCCACCGGCGCCGACCCTCCGCCGGAGTCCGGGTCGAGCCCCGCCTCGGCCCGGATTCCCGCACCTCCCCGCGAGTGGCCTTGCGCACAGTCGGCGGACGGAACTTGAGCATGCCGCGACGGCACGGCATCTCCTGAGCGCGGCTCCCCCGGCCGACGACGGCACGACCGGCGCCGCGAACGCGGGCGGAGCCGTTGCCCGCTGAGGTGTCCCCGCGACAACGAGCCCTCCGGTGCGCGGAACCCCTCCGCCCGGATCGTCGTCGCGAGGCCCGTCGTCTGCTGGAGGATGGTGTGCGTCGCAGTCCGGCGATCTACTTCGCCTCGTACGGTTCTTCCTTGCTGGGTCAGGGAATCGCGAGCGCGGTGCTGCCGCTGCTCGTGCTGGAGCGCACCGGTGACGTGCTCGCGGCCGGGTTGCTCGCCACGGTGTCCACGGCGGCGTCGGCCGGGACTGGGCTGGTGTCCGGGCTCGTGGTCGATCGGATCGATCGGCGCACCGTGTCGATCGTCGCGGACCTGCTCGCCGCGCTGTCGGTGGCGGCGCTGCCCGTGGTCGACGCGGTGGCCGGGCTGAACATCACCGCCTTCCTCGTGCTGGGCGTGATCGGGGCGGTGATCCGCGTGCCGGGCATGACCGCGCGGGAAGCGCTGCTGCCCGCCCTCGCCTGGCTCGGCCCCGTCACGGCGGGGCGGATGGATCGGCTGATCGCCATCCGGGAGACGGTGGGCAACGTCCTGCTGCTGGCCGGTCCCGGGCTCGGCGGGCTGCTCGTCGGGGTGTTCGGGCTGTCGCCCGCGCTGCTGCTGACGACGGCCGCGACGAGCATGCTCGCCGCGTGCAGCACGGTCGTGCTCGACCCGCGCGCCGGAGTCGTCCCGCCGCGGACAGTTACGGCGGGCTCGCCCGCGCGGCGGGCGGTGGCCGACCTGGCGACCTCCTGGCGATTCTTGATCTCCGCCCCGCTGCTGCGCGGCGCCACCCTGGTCAGCGCGGTGCTCGTGGCCGTCCTGAGCTCGCTGCAGACGACGCTGATGCCCGCCTACTTCACCGGCGCGGGCCTGCCGGGGTTCACCGGGTTGACGTTGAGCGCGCTCGCGGCGGGCAGCATCGCCGGCTCAGCGCTCTACGCCGTCACTTCCGGGCGGGTCCGGCGCCGCACCTGGTTCGTCCTCGGCATGCTCGGCATCCTCGCCGGATTCGCCGCCGTCGGGAGCATGGCCGCGCCGTGGCTCGTGCTCGGCGGCGCGATGCTGGTCGGATTCACCAACGCTCCGGTGTCGGCGGTCCTCGGGGTGCTGACGGTCGAGGCGACGCCGGACGCGATGCGCGGTCGCGTCCTGGGCGCGCAGAACACGGTCATGCTCGGCGCACCCGCGCTCACCAGCGCCCCACTCGCGGCGATCGCCGCCACCGCCGGGCTGCCCGCCGCCGGTGCCGCGCTGGCCGGGCTCGCCGCGATCACCGCCGTCGTCGCGCTAGCCGCGCCGGCGTTCCGCTCCCTCGACACCGCCCGACCGGACGCCCCACCTGCCGCTCCCCCAGTCGCCCTCGCAGGAGTCACCGGCACCGCCCCGACCCACGCGGACGGCGACGAGCCGACACCCTCGCGGACCCACACCACCCACCCTTGATCCAGGCGATCGGGCGCCGTTGATCTTCATCCTGTCAGCGGCGAAGCCGCTGAGCAGCGACCAGCCTGAGCAAGAAGACCCGCCGCGGGTTCTCAGCGTTCTTCTCGCGAGGACGGCTTTTTCCCTCGTGACGGAGCCACTCGGGAAAAAGATCCCGCAGCGAGAAGACGACTGAGGTTCCGCCACCCGACCCCTACGCAAGCCGAGAACGGCTAAGAGTCGACCGCAGTGAGGCGACGGATGGCGTCGAGGGTTCGTTCGCGGTCGAGACCGCCGGAGCCGAGCGCCCGGTGGATCGTCAGTCCCTCGATGAGCGCGTCGATCTCGCGGGCGATGTCGGGGGCGAAGTGCCGCCCCAGCGCCTCCTGGCTGCGGCGCATCCACTCGCTGATCAGTTCGCGGTAGGCGGGTTCGCGGGCCGCCAGGGCGTAGAGCTCGTGGGTGAGCACGACGTCGTCGCGGGTGGTGAACACGTCCTCGTGGATGATGTCGGCCACGGCCAGCCGCGCCTCGTCGATGCCGCGAGCCGCTGCCAAGCGGACTTCGAACCGGTCGATCACCGCGCCGGTGAACCGGGAGAACGCTTCGCGCAGCAACTCGTCCATGCTGGCGAAGTGGTAGGTCATCGAGCCGAGTGGCACGTCGGCGCGGGTGGCCACCTTCCGGTGCGAGGTGCCTGCGACGCCTTCGTCGGCGATGAGGCCCAGCACGGCGTCGATGATGCGCGCCCGCCGTTCCGGGTCGAACCGGCGCGGCCTCGGCGTTTCCCCCGTCACCCCAGCAGACCGTAGACGACCCGGATCGCCGCGCGCTGCCCGGGTCTCGCACGCCGCGAAGAGACCGGCCCCGCGTTGCGTACGGTCGTACACATCTCCTGTACGGTCGTGCCCATCGCCGTCCGGGAGCTTCGCGGGCGCACGAATCCGCCACACCGCGCTTCGCCGGGGGAACCATGACCGAACACAAGGGAAGCGGCGCGCCCACGGCCCGCACCGGCACGCGCGCTCGACGCCGAGCGCTGCTGCTGATCTTCTTCCTGGTCGGCGTCGGGCTGGCCTCCTGGGTCACCCGCACCCCCGCCATCAGGGACGCGCTCGCCGCCTCGACCGGCGAGATGGGCCTGGTGCTGTTCGGGCTCTCGATCGGGTCGATGACCGGAATCCTCGCCGCGGGCCCGCTCGTCCGGCGCAGCGGCACCAAACCCGTGATCGCCGTGAGCATGAGTTTCGTGGTCGCGGGACTCGCGGTGCTCGGCGGGTTCACCGCGCTCGGCGCCGCCCCCGGCGCGTTCGCGGGCCTGCTGCTGTTCGGACTCGGCATGGGTTGCTCCGACGTCGCCCTGAACATCGAAGGGGCCGAAGTCGAACGGCTCGCCGCTCGACCGCTGCTGCCGCTGCTGCACGGCACCTACAGCGCCGGGACCGTTCTGGGCTCGCTGCTCGGATTGGCCTTCGCCCACGCCGGAATCGGCGTCGGAGCGCACCTCGCGGGCGTCGCCGTGCTCGGCGCCGCGGCCACCGCGGTCGCCGCGCCCGCGCTGCCCGCCGGGTTCGGGCAGGAGCGCGGCGCGACGGGGCGCGGGATCGGCGTGGCCGCCCGCCAGCAGATCGCCCTGTGGTCGCAACCGCGGATCACGCTCATCGGCTGCGTCGTGCTGTGCATGGCGCTGGCCGAGGGCTCCGCGAACGACTGGCTCCCGCTGCTCATGGTCGACGCGCACGGCTTCGACCCCGTGCTGGGCGCCTTGCTGTTCACCGCGTTCGCCGCCGCGATGACCGCGGGCCGGTTCGCCGGTTCCGGGCTGGTGCGCCGCTTCGGGCGGGCGCCGGTCGTGCGCGCCGGCGCGCTGTGCGCGGGGATCGGCATCGCCCTGGTGATCTTCACGGGGTCGCCCGCGGTCGCGGTCGCCGGCGTGGTGCTCTGGGGGCTCGGCACCTCGCTGGGATTCCCGCTGGCGATCTCCGCCGCCGGGGACGGCGACGGTGACTCGACGGCCAGGGTGAGCGCGGTCGCGACGGCCGGATATCTTGCCTTCCTGGTGGGTCCGCCGATGCTCGGCTTCCTCGGTGACCACTTCGGACTCCGGTACGCGATGATCGTCGTGCTGGTGCTCGTCGGATGCGCGGCGGCCACGGCGTCCGCGGTGCGGGCCCCCGCACGGGACGCGAACGGAGAGGCGATGACCGATGCGTGAACCGAAGCCGTCCGAACGAGCGCTGCGGCGGATCGCAGCGGTGTCCGGACTGCTGGGAGTGCTGGCGGCACTGCTGGTGCCGTTCCTGCCGGTCCGCTACGAGGTCACCGAGCTGCACTGGCCGACGGCCGCCGGAACGCAGGCCGTGTCGGCGCCGCTGGCCGCCTACCAGCCGCTGCGGCTCGACCTGGACGTGCCGTGCGCCACGGCCCGCTCCCTGGACGCGCGCAGCGCCGAACCGGCGGTGCTGCTGAGCACGAATCCGCCCGCGGCGGAGTACGGCACGCTCACCGGCCTGCGGCTGGAAGTGCACGACGGCACCCTGCGCCTGCTCTCGCAGGGCCAGCAGCTCGGCACCGCGCCGCTGCCCGCCGGTGACTGCGCGATCAGCGTGCACTCCGACGGCACGGCCACCAGCGCCGAAGTCGGCGGCGAGCGGTTCGCCCACGTCCCGGGCGACGCGCGGCCGCAGCTGACCGGCATCCATTCCGATGTGGACGGTGCGGTCGACGACGTTCGCGGGCTGTCCTTCTCCGCCGAGGTCGACGACCGCTACAACAGCCACCCCACCCCGCTGAAGATCGCGGCCATGGCGCTCGCCGTGCTCGGCTGCGGGGTCGCGCTGTGGGCGCTGCACCGCATCGACACCTCCGCCGGGCGCATCCCGGTCCGGCGGGCGCGCGGGCGGTGGCGGTTCACCGGGCGCGACGCCGCGGTGACCGCGGCACTGCTGGCGTGGTGGCTGATCGGCGCGATGACCGCCGACGACGGCTACTTCCTCACCATGGCGCGCGCCCGCGACGACCTGGGGTACGTCAACGACTTCTACCGCTGGTTCTCCGGCCCCGTCGCGCCGATGGGCTGGTTCGTCGAACTGCAGGCCCGCTGGGTGGCTTTCTCCACCGCGACGCCGTGGATCCGGTTGCCCGCGCTGGGCATGGGCCTGCTGAGCTGGTTCCTGATGAGCCGGTTCGTGCTGCCCCGGCTCGGGCAGCGCGTCCGGCGCAGCCGCGCCGCCGGGTGGGCCGCGGCGGCGGTGTTCCTGGCCTGCTGGCTGCCCTACGACAACGGGCTGCGGCCGGAGCCGGTCGTGGTCGTGCTCTCGCTGCTCGCGCTGTGCGCCGTGGAGTACGCGGTCGCCACCCACCGGCTCGCCCCCGCCGCGCTCGGGCTGCTCATCGCCGCGTTCGCGGTCGGGGTGAACCCGCACGGCATGGTCGCGGCGCTGCCGTTCCTCGCGGCGGCGAAACCGCTGGTGCTGCTGGTGCGCCGCCGCGCGGAGCGGTTCGGGTGGACCGCGGTGCTCGCCCCGATCGCCGCGTCGGGCGTGCTGGTGCTGGTCGCGGCGTTCTCCGACCAGCCGTGGCAGGCGGTGGTCGACTCGGCCGAGGTGCGCTCGGAGATCGGCCCGTCGCAGTCCTGGTTCGAGGAGCTCAGCCGCTACGCGCTGCTGTTCGGCCAGTCCCCGGACGGTTCGCTCACCCGCCGGTTCCCGGTGCTGCTGCTGGCGCTGTGCCTGGCGACCTGCACGGCGGTGCTGCTGCGCCGCGGCCGGATCCGCGGGGCCGCACTCGGGCCGAGCAGGCGGCTGCTGACCGTCGCGGCGCTGTACTTCGTGGCGCTGGCGCTCACCCCCACCAAGCACACCCACCACTTCGGCGTCATCGCCGCGGTCGGCGGCGCGGTGGCGGCGATGACGGCGCTGGCCACCAGCAGCACCGTGCTGCGCTCCCGGCGCAACCGCGCGGTGTTCTTCGCCGGGCTGATGGTGGTGCTGGCGTTCGCGTTCACCGGCACCAACGCCTGGTGGTACGTCTCCGGATGGGGCGTGCCGTGGTTCGACAAGCCGCCGTCGATCGGCGGGT
Source organism: Saccharopolyspora sp. NPDC002578 (assembly GCF_053592695.1). Classification (NCBI taxonomy): domain Bacteria; kingdom Bacillati; phylum Actinomycetota; class Actinomycetes; order Pseudonocardiales; family Pseudonocardiaceae; genus Saccharopolyspora; species Saccharopolyspora sp. NPDC002578. The sequence goes on from NZ_JBSFWJ010000010.1 coordinate 40,326, forward strand.
ACCAGTTCAGCACCGGCATCCTGGTGATCGCGGCGGGCGCGCTCGTGCTGGCGCTGGTGGAGCACCTCAAGCTCGACGAGCGCACCCCGCCGGTCGTCGTCGAGGAGGACCGTTCCCGAGGGCTGCGCCTCGGCAGCGCGCCGCTGTCGATCGTGTGCGCGCTGCTGATGCTCGCCGAACTCGCCTCGCTGGCCAAGGCGATCCCCGAGCGCTGGGACACCTACAACCTCGCCACCGACAACGTCCGCCAGCTGGCGGGCGCGAGCTGCGGCCTGTCCGATTCGGTCCACGTCGAGAACGATCCGATCGCCGGGATGCTCGCCATCGCACCGCACCAGCCCGCGACCGCCGTCCCCGACGCACCGTCCGAAGAGGACGAATCGGCCGACGAGCGGCTGCGCCCGGTGGACACCGGTTTCCGGCCGAACGCGCTGCCCGGCACCAAGAATCCCGACACCGGCCAGCCGTTCTGGACGCCGCCGCACCGCTTCGGCACCGACCGCGCCCCGGTGTGGGGGACCTACGGTTCGCCGACCGGCACCGGCCGGTTGCGCACCCCTTGGTACGCCCTGCCGGAGCGGGCGCGCAGCGGTGAGGTGCCGATCGTGGTGAGCGCGGCCGGAACCACCTCCGGCACGAATTCGCTGAACGCCGAGTTCGGCCGGGACACCGAGGACGGCTTCGAGGTCCTCGACAGCGCGCCGCTGGCGCAGGACGGCGAGCGGCACTGGCGCGATCACCGCGTCGCGGCTCCCGCCGAGGCCACGCGGGTGCGCATCGTCGCCCGCGACCGCGCGCTCAGCGAGGACGGCTGGATGGCCGTCAGCGCCCCGCGCGCACCCCGCCTGTCGGTGATGACCGACGTCATCGGCGACGCTCCGGCGTTCGTCGAGTGGCCCGCGGCGATGGCCCACCCCTGCTTGAACGTGACCACCATCCACCACGGCATCGCCGACCTGCCCCGCTACCGGATCTCCGGCGGCGGGGACGTGCGGGGCACCGGCCAGGGCTGGTCGGCGCCGGACGCGGGCGGGCCGTTCGGCTACCTCAACGTGGCCACGAGCATGACCGAGCTGCCGACCTACCTGCGCAACGACATGAGCACCGACTGGGGCTCGCTCTACGCCGTGCACCCGTACGAACCCGACGCACTGCCCGCCTCCGCCGCCGCACGCACCCGCACCGAGGACCACTGGGGCTGGTGGAGCCCCGGCCCGACGCCGAACCCGATCACCTTGCCCGGCGACGTCCCCGACTCCAACGACCGCGACGACGTCCGCCCCGGACCGGGCTGATCCCGGCGGACCCACCCTCCTCGACGCGACCGGGGATGGTGGGTCCTTCCGCACGACCGGAGGCGCTTCGTCGGGCCGGTCCGGTTCACGCCGCCGGACGCGATCCCGGCGGGCGCCGCGTCCGGCGACCGCACCACGTCGCGGAGAGGCCGCGTGTTGAGGTTCGCGCTCAGGTCCGGTGGCGGTAGGGGGTCGTGGTGGAGACCTCGCGGAGACCGGAGCGTTCGAGGATCGGGCGGGAGAACTCCGTGGAGTCGCTGTTGATCAGCGTCTTCCCCAGCTCCAGGGCCGCCCGCGCCCGCGCGGCCGTCAGCGCGCGGTAGATCCCCCTCCCGCGCCAGTCCGGACGGGTCGCGCCGCCCCAGATCCCGGCGAAGTCCGTGCCGCGCACCGGTTCCAGCCGACCGGCGCAGACGATCAGGCCCGCGGACTCGGCGGCCCACAACTGGATCCCGTCGTCGAGCGCGAGGCGGCGGTGCACGGCGTCGACCTGCTCATCGGAGATCGGCACGCCGAACACCTCGTGCTGCATCTCGGTCATCGCCCGGACGTCGGACTCCTCGGTCACCCGGCGGACCCGCACGCCTGCCGGCAGTTCCACGTCGACCGCCAGCGACCGAGTCGCGCCGATCATGATCGACTCCGGGGCGTCGGGGACGAATCCGTTGTCCAGCAAGGCATCGTGCAGCCCCGGCGCGTGGTCGTGGCCTCGGGTCTTCCACTCCACCTCGGTGATCGCCGGATCAGTCCGGTAGTGCGCCACCGCTTCCTCGACCAGCCGCCGGACCCCGTCCGCGTCGGCACCGCCGAGATCCCGGTAGGTGACCAGACCGCGTCCACCGCTGAAGGTCAGCAGCAGCAACGGCCCGCGCCGCGCGGTGCCGAGCGCGCCGACCGCCTCCGCATCGGCGCGCAAGTGCTCGTCATAAGCCGCCAGCAGCCACGCGTGCTCGTCCATGCGGCCATCATCGACGGCGGACGACCGGGAACACCAACGGTTTTCCCCGTCCCGCGCGACCCGCGCCCCAAGACGGCACCAGGCCCGCCGCCCGAACGGGGCGGCGGGCCTGGACGGCACCTGGATCAGGCGCAGAGGTCGCGGATGCGGGGAGCCACGTCCCGGGAGAAGGACTCCAGGAAGCGCGTCTGGTCCGAGCCGGGGGCGTGGAAGACGAGGTGGTCGAAACCGGCGTCGATGTACGCCTTGACCTCGGACAGCACCTCCTCCGGGTCGGAGGCCACGATCCAGCGGCTCGCCACCTGCTCGATGGGCAGGTCGTTGCCGGCCTTCTCCATCGCCTCCGGGTCGGCGAGGCTGTGCTTGAGCTCGGCAGGCAGCGACAGCGGCGCCCAGAAGCGGGTGTTCTGCAGCGCGCGTTCCCGGTCGGGGTCGTAGGAGAGCTTGATCTCGATCATCTTCTCCATGTCGGCGGCGTTCTTGCCACCGGCCTCCGCCCCGGCTTCGACGGCGGGCAGCAGCTTGTCGGTGTAGAGCTCCATGCCCTTGCCGCTGGTGCAGATGAAGCCGTCGCCGACGCGGCCCGCGTACTTGGCGACCATCGGGCCACCGGCGGCCACGTAGATCGGCACGCCGCCTTCGGGGCGGTCGTAGATCGTCGCGTTGGAGGTGCGGTAGTACTCGCCCTCGTAGCTGACCCGATCCTCCGTCCACAATGTACGAATGAGGTCGATGGCCTCGCGGAAGCGACGGAACCGCTCCTTGAACTCCGGCCACTCGCGCGCGGTCACCGCGGTCTCGTTGAGCGCCTCACCGGTGCCGACGCCGAGCATGACCCGGCCCGGGTACAGCGACCCGAGCGTGCCGAACGCCTGCGCCACCACGGCGGGCTCGTACCGGAATGTCGGCGTGAGCACGCTGGTGCCCATTTGGATGCGCGAGGTCCGCTCCCCCACCGCGCTCATCCAGGACATCGCGAACGGCGCGTGCCCCTGGTTGTGGCGCCACGGCTGGAAGTGGTCGGAGACCATCACGCTGTCCAGGCCGTTCTCCTCGGCCTGGACGGCGAACTCCACCAGGTCGCGCGGCGCGAACTGCTCGGCGGACGCCTTGTAACCGATCTTGATGCTCATAGCTCGCTCGTTTACCTAACCCATCACCACGGTTGCCGGAACGTCGTGGCACTCGTCGTTGAACACCGCGAACAAGGTCGGCGTGCCGGTGCGCACCGCCACCGCGCCGTGCGGACCGGTGGGTTCGCGGCGCAGGAGGTCCGCGGTCGGCCGGCTGCGGGCCTCCGATGCGGACCGGGCGGTGGTGCGAACACCTGGCGCGTCACTAGTCGAACAGCCTTGTCGCACAACATATTCCGCGCATGCCCGGAAACCTCGGCCGGTCGTCGGCCCGCGCACGCCGTCCCGGCCGCGATTCGGGCGCGTCGGTGGCGGCGTGGTGGAACCGGATCATGGTGGCCTTTCAGCGGCGCCGGGTGCGCTTGCTCGAACAGTCGTACAGGGTCCCACGGCGCCCGTCGCGACCGGGCCGCACCACCGCCGCGCCGCTATGGGAACGGTCACACCACCCGGAAATCCCTCACCGCACGCGTCCGCACGCGCACCGGAAGTCAGATCGGAACGCTCCGGAATCGAGCGGTTCCGCTGAGTACCCACCGGAACTCCGGGGCAGGGCGCGAAAAAACGCGGCGCGACCGCGGCGACCGGGTGAACGCGTTCGCCCACCCGGCACCGCGATCGCGCCGCGTTCGCAGCGATCCGATCGCCCGCACGCCCCGCCGAGCGGGCGTGCGGCGTCAGCCGTGGCGCTTGACCTTGTTGGACAGCACCACGCCGAGGATCGTCATGCCACCGCAGAGCACCAGGGTCAGCGACAGCGGAACCGAGGAGCCGTCGAAGGTGCCCACCAGCGCCAGCGCGCCGATCGGCAGCAGGCCGCCCGCGATGGCCGTGCCGAAGGCGATGCACAGGCCGGCCCCGGTGTAGCGGGCGTCGACCGGGAACAGCTCCGAGAGCAGCGAGGGCACCGCGCCGTTGAACGCGGCGTAGCAGATCGTGCCGACCAGCATCGCCAGCAGCATCGCGCCGAAACCACCGCTGTCGATCAGCCACAGCGCGGGGAACGCCCACAGCACCAGGATCACGCCGGACCCGATCGTCAGCCGTTCCCGGCCCCACCGGTCCGCGTTCATCGCGCTCACCAGCGTCAGCCCCACCAGGATCACCGAGGTGATGAGCAGGCCGAACTGGACGCTCACCGCGGTGAGCGACGGCACGTACTGCTTGGTGTACGCGACCAGTCCCGTCATCAGCACGTACAGGTACGAGCACGGCGCCGACCACATCAGCGACCCCGCCAGCAGCGCCAGGCCGTTGTCCCGGAACACCGCGCGCACCGTGGGCCGCGCCGCCTTCTCGCCGCTCTCCCGCTTGGCGAGTTCCGCCAGGAACGCCGGGGTCTCCTCCAGCCTCCGGCGCAGCACCAGCCCCAGCACGATCAGCAGCGCGCTCGCCAGGAACGGCAGCCGCCACGCCCAGGACAGGAACGCCTCCTCGCTCACCCACAGGTTCACGACGAGGATCACCGCGCTGGCCAGCCCGATGCCCAGCACCGTGCCCAGCTGCACGAACGCGCCGTAGAGCGACTTGCGCTTGGGCTCCGCGTGCTCGACCGCGACGAGCACCGCGCCGCCCCACTCGCCGCCGACGGCGAGCCCCTGCAGCAGGCGGCACGCCACCAGCAGCACCGGCGCCCAGAACCCGGCGACCGCGAACGGCGGCAGCAGGCCGATGGCGACGGTCGCCCCGCCCATCATCAGCATCGAGGTCAGCAGCGCGGTGCGCCTGCCCCGGCTGTCGCCGAGCTTGCCGAACAGCACCGCCCCGAGCGGGCGCATGCCGAACGCGACCGCGTGCGTGGCCAGCGCGGCCAGCGTGCCCATCCACGGCGAGGCGCCGGGGAAGAACAGCGGGCCGAACACCAAGGCCGCCATGAACGAGTAGATGATGAAGTCGAAGATCTCGATCAGCGTGCCGAGCAGGGACGAACCTGCGATCCGGGCCGCCGACAGGGGCCGCCCGGCCGGTGCCGGTGATCTGTTCTCGCGCGAAGGGTTCGCGGCAGTTTCAGGCATGGGGGTACCGCCCTCGATATGTGGTTTGGGCATGCGCGGGAAGCGCGGGATCAGGCAGCGCGCAGTGCTTCGGCGAATTCGGCGGCGCTGCCTGCCGTGCCGAGCGCGAGCACGTGCTCCATGGTCGGCTGGGCGCGTTCGCCCAAGTTGCCGGTGAACTTGGCGCGGATGTCGGCTTCCGACAGTGGCCGGTCGGTGTGGCCGCGGTTGACGTCCTCGCGGCGGTGCAGGCGGCGGCCGTCGGTGAGCACGATCTCGACCTCCGCGGAGTACGCCTGCGGGAAGCGGCTGTCCGGGTCGTCGGCGATCTCCACCAGCTGCGCGAGCCGCAGGATCTCCGGGTCCGCCAGCGATTCCGGGGTGAACTCGTCGAGCGTGAGCCGGTCGCGGGCCAGGCAGGCCCCCGCGATGAACGGCAGGCTGAACTTCGCGTCGTAGTCGTCCTGGGGGCGACGCTTGCGCTCGATCGGCTCGCACACGGCGGCGGCCGGGGTCTCGTGGATCAGGCAGCGCACCGTCTCGACGTCGCTCGCGGCGAAGCCCTCGGATTCCTTGAGCAGCAGGATCGCGTCGGCGAAGGCGTGGGTGAAGTGGCAGCTCGGATACGGCTTGACCGCGGTCGCCAGCAGCTCCCAGCGCTCCCCGAGCCCGTCGAGCGCCTCGGTGGCGTCCCACTCGGTGTCGCGCAGATGCGTGGCGTAGAGCCCGTACCGGCCTTCGTAGACCTCCTCCGGCCCGGGCCAGCCGACCGAGGCGAACGTGGCCGCGGTCAGCGCGCTCGTGGCCGCCCAGCCGGGGTGCAGGCGCTTCGTCCACGCGCCGTCGGAGAGGAACTCCAGGATGCCGGAGGCCATCGAGCCGACGATGCGCTGCGACTCGGCGATGCCATCGGCGGGCAGCCCCGCCAGCTTCGCCGCGGCGACCGAGGAACCGAACGCCCCGGCCAGCCCCGTCGGGTGGAACCCGGTGGCGTGGAACCCGCCGTGGGCGACGGTGCCGACGCGGGCGCTGATCTCGATGCCGAGCACGTAGGCCAGCAGCAGATCCTCGGCGGAACGCCCGTGCTGGATGGCGGCGGCGAGGCTCACCGGCAGCGCGGTCGCCGAGACGTGCGTGATGGCGGGCAGGTGGGTGTCGTCGAAGTCCAAGCCGTGCACCAGCACGGCGTTGAGCAGCGCGGCCTCGCGCGGCGCGAGCCGGTCCGGCAGGCCCAGCACCGGCTGGTCGCCGGGTCCGAGCGCGGCGGCGGCCTTGCGGGCCCGCTGGGTGAATTCCTGGTCCACCGCGGCGAACGCGACTCCGACCGAATCGAGCGCGAGGTGCCGTGCGCGCCCCAGGACCTCGTCCGGGACGTCCCGCAGCGTGGTGCGTGCGGCGAATTCGCCGATCACGTCCGCGATGGCAGGCATGGGTGCCTCCTTGCTGGCCTCGTCATTGATGACCCCGCGGATGCGCGGCGCATCCGATGCGGACAGTGTGCAATCCCACCCCGCGCCCAATCAAGACAAAAGTCTGACGTTTTCAAATCGGACGTTTCCCCGCCCCCGCCCACAACCGGTGGCCGCGCCTCGAATGCCAGCGCGATGCTGCCGCGCGGCGCAGGATTTCCGCCATCGCTCGACCACCCGGCGCGCGGAGCGCCTGGCCCGCGGGCCGCCTGCGGTCGTTCAGCCCTGACTGTCCGACGTGACGTGCGCGATCCGAGCAGCGTGTTCGTGGCCCCACGCCCCCAACGGCTCCAGCGCGCGGTTCAGACTCTCACCGAACGCGGTGGCGGCGTAGTCCACGTGCGGCGGCACCACGGGGTGAACCGTACGGGAGACCAGATCGTGCGCTTCGAGCTCGCGGAGCTGCTGGGTGAGGACCTTCTCCGAGATCGGGTCCAACCGCCGCCGCAACTCGGAGAAGCGCATCGTGCCGTGCACGGCCAACTCCCAGATGATCAGCGGCTTCCACTTGCCCACCATCACCGCCAGTGCCGCCGTCAGTCCGCACTCCGCGACGCGCCCCGCCATCGATACCCCTTCCTCGAAGGTAAGTACCCCACAAAATGGTGCGTACTGTACCGACGAGGCGGCGGAACGGACACTGCGAACGACCGGAACACCACGTCGCAGGAGCTGCCCTCATGCCAACGACCGCGCAGGCCACCGTCACCGTGATCGGACTCGGCCCGATGGGGCGGGCACTCGCAGGCACCCTCATCGAAGCCGACGAGACGGTCGCGGTCTGGAATCGAACCCCCGGCACAGCGTCGCCGTTGCTCGAACGGGGAGCGCAGTGGGCGAACTCGCCCGCCGAAGCCATCGCCGCCAGCCCGGTCACGCTGATCAACGTGGTCGATCACGACGCGGTCGATCAGATCTTGTCCTCGGCAGAGAGCGTGGTAGAGGGGCGGAGCATCATCGGCCTGACCAGCGACACCCCTGAACGGGCCAGGCACACCGCCCGGCTCGTGGCCGACCGGGGCGGCCGCTACCTGGACGGGGCGATCATGACACCGGCTTACACGATCGGAACCCCGTCGGCGTCCATCCTGCTCTCCGGACCACGAGAACTCTTCGCCGAACACCAGGCGCTGATCGAGCACCTGGCCACCCCGACCTGGCTGGACGACGAACCCGGTCGCGCCGCAGCGCACGACGTCGCGCTGCTGGACCTGTTCTGGAGCACGATCTCGGGATTCCTGCATGCGACCGCGCTCGCGCGCGCCGAAGGAATCTCGCCCACCGCCTTCGTCCCGTTCGCCCACGGGATCCGCGAGATCCTCCCCGCGATCTTCGACGGCTTCGCCGAACGCGCCGAGCAGAACCGGCACGACGACCCCGTTTCGATGATCCGCTCGATCCGCGCCTCGTTGGCGCACCTCATTTCGGCGACCCACGACCGCGGACTCGACGCGGCAGCGCTCGAAGCGATGCGCGGCTACCTCGACCGCGCCGAGCGCGCCGGCCACGGCGAGGACGAGGTCACCCGCATCCTCGAAACGATGTCCCGCGGCTGAAGGACGCCGCTAGTCCTCCATGCGCTCGTAGAGCGGGCGGAGGCTCAGGAGGTGTTCGCGCACCAGGGTCTCGGCGGTGTCGGCCTCGCCGCCGGCGACGGCCTCGTAGACCTTGGCGTGGTCCTCGTCGATGCCCTCCCACGCCTGCCGGGCCACCCGGTCGCGGTGCATCCGGCCGCTGAGGACCACGTTGATCGGCTGGCACATCACGTGCAGCAGCGGGTTCCCGCTGATCGACACGAGCGTCGTGTGGAAGTCCCAGTGGACGGTGAAGCCCTCGTCGGGATCGAGGTGCCCGGTGCGCTCCACGGTGCGCCGCAGCGCGTCGAGGTCCTCGGCGGTGGCGCGTTCGGCGGCCAGCCTCGCCGCGTGCGGTTCCAGCAGCAGGCGGGCTTCGAGCAGGTTGTCGACGCTCATGCTCCGCGAGTTGACCAGCAGCCCGAGGCTGCCGCCGAGGTTGTCGGCGATCAGGCCCGCGTCCGGCGCGGCCACGAAGCTGCCGCCGGTGGCGCCGCGGGTGGTGTCGATCAGGTGCTGGCTGGCGAGCTGGCGCAGCGCTTCGCGCACGGTGCTGCGGCTGACGCCGAACATCGAGCCGAGCTCGGTCTCGCTGGGCAGCCGCGACCCGGAGGGCAGCGCGCCGCTGACGATCTGGTCCCGCAACTGCTCGGCGACCTGCCGGTACGCCGCCTGCACGGGACGCACCCGCAGGCGGGCGGGGCCGCCTGGATCAGCCGTCATGTCGCCTCGTTCTTCCTCGGCCGGGTCCCGTCGGATCTCGCGCCGTACCGATCGGTGTCGCCCCAGGGTACGGGACGCCACCCGTTTCCCCGAGCAACCGCGATTCTAATTGTCAGACGTATTGCGTCGGAGTCGGCGCGCGACGCATACTCCCGGAAGCTCCTGGCGCGGTCGCCACTGCCGATCCGCGCCGCGGGGCCTCGGCGACAAGCACGGAACAGGAGGTGCGGCGGTGGCCGTGCACGGAGGTCGGCAAGGGCGCTACTTCGAGGACTTCGTCGTCGGGGACGTCTACAAGCACCCGCTGGGTCGCACGATCAGCGAGGCGGACAACACGTGGTTCACCTTGCTCACGATGAACACCCATCCCGCGCACTTCGACGCGCACTACGCCTCGAAGACGCCGTTCGAGAAGGTCCTGGTCAACTCGGGCCTCACCATCGCGATGCTGCTCGGCCAGAGCGTCAGCGACATCAGCCAGCGCGCCGTCGCGAACCTGGCGATGACCAACATCCAGCTCACCCACCCCGTGTTCGTCGGCGACACCCTCTACGGCGAGTCGATCTGCACCGGAACCCGGGAGTCGAAGTCCAAGCCGTACGCGGGCCTGGTCAACGTGCACACCCGCGCGCTCAACGCCGACGGCGACCAGTGCCTGTCGTTCGACCGCACGGTGCTGATCTACAAGCGCGCGCACGCCGACGCGATCGACTCGTTCCCCACCGCGAAGAACGGCCCGCTGTCGCTGGACGACCACAGAGGTGAAGCATGAGCAGGCTGCCGTTGGAGGACGTGCGGATCCTGGCCGTCGAGCAGTACGGCGCCGGGCCGTTCGGGTCCGTGCACCTGGCCGACCTCGGCGCGGAGATCATCAAGATCGAGGACCCGCGCTTCGGCGGTGACGTCGGCCGCCTCACCCCGCCCTACGCCGAGGACGGCGACTCGCTGTTCTTCGAGGCGTTCAACCGCAACAAGCGCTCCGTCGTGCTCGACCTCACCAGCGACGCGGGCCGCGAGGTCTTCGAGAAGCTGGTGGCCGTCAGCGACGCGGTGTACTCGAACCTGCGCGGTGACGTGCCCGCCAAGATGGGCATCCGCTACGAGGACCTCAAGCACATCAACCCGCGGATCGTGTGCTGCTCGCTGTCCGGCTACGGCATGACCGGGCCGCGCGCGAAGCAGCCGGGTTACGACTACATGCTGCAGGGCCTCGCGGGCTGGATGTCGGTCACCGGCGAGCCGGACGGTCCCCCGACCAAGTCCGGACTGTCCATGGTGGACTACTCGGGCGGCCTGGTGGCCGGGCTGTCGCTGCTGTCGGCGATCCACGGCGCGCGGCGCGACGGCGTGGGCTCGGACTGCGACGTGAGCCTGTACGACACGGCGATCGGCATGCTCACCTACCTCGCCACCTGGCACCTCAATGCCGGGTTCGAACCGCAGCGCACCCACCACTCGGCGCACCCGAGCCTGGTGCCGTTCCAGAACTTCCCCACCGCGGACTCGTGGATCGTGATCGGCTGCGCGAAGCAGAAGTTCTGGGAGAAGTTCGTCGACGTGCTCGGCTCCCCCGCCTGGGCCGCCGAGGCGCGGTTCGCCACGACCTCGGACCGCTACGAGAACTCCGCGGACTGCGTGCGGCTGATCGAGCAGGAACTCGCCCGCCGCGGCACCGCCGAGTGGCTGGGCCTGCTGGAGGCCGCCGGCGTCCCGTGCGCGCCGATCAACACGATTCCGCAGGCGCTGCAAGAAGAACACACCGAAGCGCGCGGGTTGGTCGTCACCACCGAGCACCCGCGCTTCGGCCAGGTCAAGCAGGTCGCCTCCCCGGTGCGCGCGGGCGAACCCCGCACCGAGCACCAGCGCGCGCCGTTCCTCGGCGAGCACACATCGTCCACTTTGGACGAACTGCTCGGGCTGGACGCGGCGGAGTTCCAGCGGCTGGCGGGCGAAGGTGCTTTCGGAGCGAAGGGAGACGCGCCGTGGATTTCGAGCTGAACGAGGACCAGGCCCAGTTCCAGCAGGTCCTGCGGGACTTCGTGAACACCGAGATCGTGCCGGTCGCCAAGGAGTACGAGCACGAGGGCACCTACCCCACCGAGATCGTGGCGAAGATGGGCGAACTCGGCCTGTTCGGGCTGATGATCCCCGAGGAGTACGGCGGCGTGGACGCGGACTTCGTGTCGTTCACCCTCGTGTTCGAGGAGATCGCGCGCGGCTGGATGGGCGTGGCGGGCATCCTCGGCAGCCACTCCGTGTCCACCTGGATGCTCAGCAGGCACGGCACCGAACAGCAGAAGCGCAAGTACCTGCCGGAGCTGGCCACCGGCGCGCGCCGCACCGGCATCGCACTGACCGAACCGGACGCGGGCACCGACCTGCAGGGCATCCGCACCACCGCCGAACGCGACGGCGACCACTACGTCGTCAACGGCAGCAAGATGTGGATCACCAACGCCCGCTACGCCGACCCGCTGCCGGTGCTGGTCAAGACCGACCGCAGCGCCGAGCCGGCGCACAAGGGCATGAGCGTGCTGCTCATCGACGCGGACACGCCCGGGTTCACGGTCACCAAGGACATCCCGAAGCTCGGCTACAAGGGCACCGAGTCCTGCGAAGTCGTCTTCGAGGACGTGCGGGTGCCCGCGGAGAACCTGCTCGGCGGCGTCGAAGGCCGCGGCATGCAGCAGGTGCTCTCGGCGCTGGAGACGGGCCGGCTCAACATCGCCGGTCGCAGCCTCGGCATCGCGCAGCGCTCCTACGACGAGGCGCTCGCCTACGCCTCCGAGCGCAAGGCGTTCGGCAAGCCCATCGCCGAGTTCCAGGCCATCCAGATCCGCATCGCGGAGATGGCCACCCAGCTGCAGGCCGCGCGGCTGCTGTCGTACTGGTCGGCGAGCAAGCTCGACAGCGGTGAACGCGCCGACCTGCAGACGGGCATGGCGAAGCTGTTCGCCTCCGAGGTCGCGCTGCAGGCCGCGCAGGAGTCGATGCGGGTGCACGGCGGCTACGGCTACTCCGCCGAGTTCGAGATCGAACGCCTCTACCGCGACTCGATCCTGATGACCATCGGCGAGGGCACCAGCGACATCATGCGCACCGTCATCGCGAAATCCCTGGTGGCGGGCAAGGGAAAGGTCGGCTGGTGAACCCGCGCAGCTGGCTGTTCTGCCCCGCCGACCGTCCCGACCGCCTGGGCAAGGCCGCCGGTGCGGCCGACGTCGTGGTCGCCGACCTCGAAGACGCCGTGCACGTCGACGGCAAGCAGGCGGCCCGCGACGCCCTCGTCGCGGTGCTCGACGAGGACCGCGCGCGGGCGGGCCGCATCTGGGTGCGCATCAACAACGACGGGCACAACACCGGGGCCGACCTGGAGGCGCTGCGCGACCGGCCGATCGCCGGGATCGTGGTGCCGAAGGCCGAGCACGAGATCGTCCGCGACGTCTCGGCGCGCAGTTCGGTGCCGCTGCTCGGCCTGGTCGAGACCGCGACCGGCCTCTGGCAGGCCCGGGACATCGCCGCCGTGGACCGGGTGGTGACGCTCGGCCTCGGCGAGTACGACCTGGCCGACGACCTCGGTGTCAGCACGCCGGACGTCGACGCGGAACCGTTGCGCTGGGCGAGATCCCGCGTGGTGGCCGCCGCCGCGTCCGCCGGGCTCGCGCCACCGCCCGCACCGGTGCTGGTGACTCTCGACGACGACGAGGGCTACCGGTCGGACACCGCTTCGCTGCTGCGGTTCGGATTCTTCGGGCGGATGTGCATCCATCCGCGCCAAGTCGGACTGGTGCACGAGGCGATGCGGCCCACCGACGCCGAGGTCCGGACGGCCCGGCAGGTCGTGACGGCGGCGGAGCAGGCGGAGCGCGACGGGCGCTCGGTGCTCGTGGTGGACGGTCGCATGATCGACCCGCCGGTGGTCCGGCGAGCCCGCCAGGTACTCGCCCTCGCAGCGTTGGGCAGCCCCGCTGCGAAGGGTTGAGCGAACGGTCCGTTCGTCCGGCCCCGTTGGACGAACGGACCGTTCACCCCCGATCCGCCGCGCCCCGCCACGGGTCGAGTGAACGGACCGTTCGTCCCATCTGGTCGGTCGAACGGTCCGTTCACTCCGGAAAAGCTCCGGACGCCGCCCGGCCGTCGTCGACGCCCGGACTCCGAGAGGGAGTGAACGGCCTGTTCGTCCAACGGGATTGGTCGAACGGTCCGTTCACTCGGCGAAATCGGGTGCGCCCGTCGCCTGTTCGGCAGGCGGTGGGGCGTTGCGGTGGTGGAGCCGGTCGGGGTGAACGGACCGTTTGTCCCATCGGATTGGACGAACGGTCCGTTCACCCACCTCGCGGCGCGGGACGGGGGAAGCGAGGAGGTCGTGGGGGTCGGATCAGGCGGAGGGGTCGGCGTGGCGCTCCAGCAGCGGGGTGAGGCGGTAGTCCACCAGGTCGCGCATCACCAGCGCCGTGTCCGTGCGTTCGACGCCGGGGATGGCCAGCACTCGCCCGGCGATGCGGTACAGGTCGTCGGTGTCCCTGGCGACCACCTGCACGAACAGATCGGCACCGCCGCTGATCCCGGCGACCTCCAGCACTTCGGGAATGGCCCGCAGCGCCTCCGACACCGTGCTCAGCCTGCTCTGGGTGACCTGGATCGTCACGAACGCGCGCAGCGGATACCCGAGGGCGCGCGGATCCACCCGCCGTTCGAAGGAGCTGAGGGCGCCGCGTTCCTCCAGCCTGCTCACCCGGCTCTGCACGGTGTTGCGGGAGAGCCCGGTCTCCTCGGCGAGCGCGCTGATCGTGGCGCGGGGCGCGGCGGCGATCGCCAGCAGCAGCCGGGCGTCGACTCCGTCGACACCGTCCTGACTTGGCACCTTGCTCAGCTCCTTCGGGGATCGCACGGCGGTGGTTGAGCATTCTGCTTCATCATGACTCGCCCACTTGTGCAGAACGCAAGGAGTTGGTGGGCTTTCCACAATTCATGCCCAAAGGTGGCCGCAGGCCACCCGGTTCGGGAGGAGTTCGGCCGATGGTGGACAACGCAGTCGCACACGAGGACGCGACGCGGGACGCGCGCGAGGACGCGGCGCTCGCGGAGATCGAGCGGCGCGTGCTGTGGCTGTCCACGGCGATCATCCACGAGGCGAACCGGAACCGGCCCAACCCGTCGGGCCTCAAGGTCGGCGGGCACCAGGCGTCCTGCGCCTCGATGGTGTCGATCATGACGGCGCTGTGGTTCCACGAGCTCGGCCCGGACGACCGGGTGTCGGTGAAGCCGCACGCCTCCCCCGTGCTGCACGCCATCAACTACCTCATCGGCGAGCTCGACGAGAGCTACCTGCCGACGCTGCGCGAGTTCGGCGGGCTGCAGAGCTACCCGAGCCGTTCGAAGGACCCCGACCCGGTCGACTACTCCACCGGCTCCGTCGGCATCGGGGCGACCGCGCCGATCTGGGGCGCGCTGGCACGGCGCTACGTGCGCTCCACCACCGAACGCGGCGGCACCGGGCGCCAGTTCTCCCTCGTCGGCGACGCGGAGCTCGACGAGGGCGCGGTGTGGGAGGCGCTGCTGGACCCGTCGGTCGCCGAGCTCGGCGAACTGGTCTGGATCGTCGACCTCAACCGGCAGTCCCTGGACCGGGTGGTGCCGAACATCGCCGCCGGGCGGCTGCGCGGCATGTTCGCCGCCGCGGGCTGGCAGACGCTGGAGCTCAAGTACGGGCGGCTGCTGGAGGAGCTGTTCACCCGGCCCGGCGGCGCGCAGCTGCGCGACCGCATCGACGGGATGACCAACCCCGAGTACCAGCGGCTGCTGCGCTGCGACGCCGCCCAGCTCCGCGAGCGGCTGCCCGGTGACGGGGCGGACCGCGAGGCGATCTCCGCGCTGCTGGCCGAGCTCGACGACGCGACGCTGCTGGACGCGGCGCGCAACCTCGGCGGCCACGACCTGGGCGCGCTGCGCGACGTGTTCGGCGACATCGACGACGACCGGCCGACGGTGATCTTCGCTTACACGGTGAAGGGCCACGGCCTGCCCACCGAGGGGCACCCGCAGAACCACTCCTCGCTGCTCACCCAGGAGCAGTTCGACGCGCTCGCGCCGCGGCTGGGCGCCGACGTGGACCGGCCGTGGGAACGCTTCGCCGTCGACGGCGCCGCGGGCCGGCTGTGCGCCGAGACGGGAGCGCGGCTGCGGCGGGAGAGCACCTCCAGCACGCCGCCGCCCGCGTTGCCGCAGGACATCGGCCGCACCCCGGCGGGTGCGGCGACCACGCAGGCCGCGCTGGGCCGCGTGCTGCTCGACCTCACCCGGCAGTCCCCGGAGGCCGCGCGCCGCGTCGTCACCGTGTGCCCGGACGTCAGCTCCACCACGAACCTCGGCGGCTGGGTGAACAAGGTCGGAGTGTGGTCGTCGCGGCAGCGCCGCGACTGGTTCGCCGACGACGCCGAGACCATCCTGCACTGGCGCGAACAACCCACCGGCCAGCACCTCGAACTCGGCATCGCCGAGACGAACCTGGTGGGACTGCTGGGAGAACTCGGCGCCACCTGGAGCCGGTGGGGCGAGCCGCTGCTGCCGATCGGCGTGCTCTACGACCCGTTCGTGGAGCGCGCGCTGGAGCCGTGGTCGTTCGGGATCTACGCGGGCGGGCAGTCGATCCTCGTCGGCACCCCCTCCGGGGTGAGCCTCGCGCCGGAGGGCGGCGCGCACCAGTCCATCAAGACCCCGTCCATCGGCCTGGAGCAGCCGGGCTGCGTGAGCTACGAACCCGCGTTCGCGCTCGACGTGGAGTGGGCGCTGCTGGCGTCGCTGGCGCAGCTGGGGAAACCGGACGGTTCCTCGGCGTACCTGCGGCTGTCGACGCGGCAGGTCGACCAGACGCTGGCGGCGGTGCCGGCGGACCCGGCGGCGCGCGAACGCCGCAGGCGCCAGGTCGTGGCGGGCGCGTATCCGTTGCGCAGCACGGAGAACCCGAAGCTGACCATCGCCGCGATGGGCGTGACGGTGACCGAGGCGCTGGCCGCCGCGGACCGCCTCGGGCAGGCGGGCGTGGACACCGACGTGGTGTGCGTGACCAGCCCCGACCTGCTGTTCCGCGCGCTGCGGGCGCGACAGGGCCGCCAGGAGGGGTCGAGCTGGATCCTGGACCAGGCGTTCCCCGCGCACCGGGCCGCACCGCTGGTGACGGTCTGCGACGGGCATCCGCACACGCTGGCCTACCTCGCCACCATCAACCAGGTCCCCGGCACGACCTTGGGCGTGACGGGCTTCGGCCAGTCCGGCTCCCCCGAGGACGTTTACCAGCACCACGGACTCGACACCGACAGCATCGTCCGCGCTGGCCTCGACCTGCTGGCGTGAGCCGCTCGGCGCCAGGCGGCGCCGACAGCGCACAGCGGGCCGTCCGGTCGAATCGACCGGACGGCCCCGTTGGGAATCTCGTGGGACCGAGCGGACGGCCACCGTTCGATTCCTGGAGATGTTCCCACCGAGGGCGGTCACCGAACTGTCGTGAGCAGTCGGCGAAGCGGCGTTTCGCCGCGCTTCGACGACTCCCCCGAAACCCGGCCTGTGCGACGCCGCGAAGCCTGACCGTTCCCGCGGCGACGTCCACCGCGTGACACTCGTGCCGGTGAACCCGGGCCTCGCACCGTGATCGGCTCCACGATCGTGACGCCGTTTTCCCTGGTGTGCGCCGATTTCTCGCGAAATCGACGTGGGGTGGGTGAAATTCGGCGACAGGGGCTGGGCGCGGAGTGTGCAGAGGCGGGTGCGCGACGGGGCAGGGCGGATGGCGCCTAGGATGCCGGGCGTGGGGTTTTCGGTGCGGCGGTTCCGATGGGTTCCGCTGATCTTGCTGGTGCTGGGCGTCGTGGTGATGCACCACGTGCCCGCGCACTCGGCCGCGCATCGAGCCCCGTCCGCTCACTCCGCCCTCGGCGCGGTGCCCGCCGAACACCCGCCGACCGCCGTGCCCGAATCTGCCGAGCACGAGCCGGCCGCCGCACTCGGATCCGCCGGGCACCCGGCCGTCGTGCTGGGCGTGGCCTCCCCCGAGCGCGCCGGTGCCGCAGAGCACGAGGTGATCGCGGCGCCCGGCGCCTCCGGCGTCGTGCTGGACGCTCCGGCGATGCCCGCGCACGATCCGCTGCACCTGTGCCTGGCGATCCTCGCCGGGCTGGCGATGCTGCTGCTTCCCCTGCTGGGCGGCGCGATTCGGCCCGTGCCGGTCGTGGCGGGCTCGGCCGCCGTTCCCGTGCGCAGCAGGCCGCGGGCGCCGCCGAGCGTGCCGCGCAGGCTCGCCCTGCTGTGCGTGCTCCGACGCTGATCCGGATTCCGATCGCCCGCGCGGCGATCGCGACGGACCGGTTTGGAGCGACGAACGAGGAAAACATGAACAAGATCTGGACCACCGCTCTCGGCGGTGCGCTCACCGCTGCCCTCCTCACGGGCTGCGGCGCGCAGCAGGGCGGCCACGAAGGTCACGGCGCGAGCAGCGGCGCGCAGCAGGAGGCGCGGCACGGCGCCGCGCCTGCCGACGTCGCCTTCGCCCAAGGCATGATCCCGCACCACCAGCAGGCGCTGGACATGGCGCGACTGGCCCCGCAGCGCGCCGGTTCCCCCGAGGTCCGCGACCTCGCCGCCCGCATCGAAGCGGCGCAGGGCCCGGAGATCACCACCCTCACCGGGTGGCTGCGGAACTGGGGCGCACCGGCCGGAGGCGGCGGGCACGAGCACCACGGCATGCCGGGAGTGATGACCGCGGACCAGCTGGCGGCGCTCGCCGCGAGCGGTGGTGCCGAGTTCGACCGGCTGTTCCTGGAGCTGATGATCGCGCACCACCAGGGCGCGGTGGAGATGGCCCGCACCGAACTCGCCGAGGGCACCGACCCGGCGGCGAGGGAACTGGCGACCTCCATCACCACCGCCCAGCAGTCCGAGATCGAGGAGATGCGCGGCCTGCTGGCGCGGCGCTGATCGCGCGGTGCGGGGCCCGCCTCGGCGCGGGCCCCGCACGAGCACCGCTCAGCCCCGGGCGAAGTAGACGACGGTCATCATGACCGCGGTGGTCAGCACGATGCCGCGCAGCACGGGAGCGGGGAGCTTGCGCGCCCAGTGCGCTCCGGCGAACCCGCCCGTCGCCGCGCCGACCAGGACGGCCGCGACCTGCACCGGATAGCTCAGGACGTCGGAGGCGATCAGGAAGAACCCGGCCGCGGTGGCGTAGATGGCGGCGAGCTGCACGATGCGCGCGGAGTTCCCGGCCGCCGGGTCGATGCCCAGCCCGACGTTCCACAGCGCCAGCATCAGGATTCCGACCGCGCCGCCGAAGTAGCCGCCGTAGCCCGCCAGCACGAACTGTCCGATCAGGACTCCCCACGCGCCGAGGTGGACCGAGCGCCCGATCGCGGCGGTCAGCAGCCGCGACAGCGAGCGGCCGAAGGCGAGGACGACGGTGGCGAACGCGAGCAGCCACGGCACCGCCGCGTCGAAGGTGGCGGCGGGCAGCACCAGCAGCAGCGCCGCGCCGACCGCGCTGCCCAGCAGGCTGGCCACCGTCAACGCGCTCCGGGGAGGGGAACCGACCTGCACGATGTCCCCCCGGTACGCCCAGGCGCCGGCGAGCGCGCCGGGCAGCAGCGCCACGGTCGACGACGCGTTGGCGGCCACCGGCGGCAGCCCGGCGGCGACCAGCGCGGGTAGCGCGATGAACTTGCCGCCGCCTCCGACGGCGTTCAACGCGCCCGCGGCGACACCGGCGAACAACAGGGCGATGGTCTGCAACATGAATCCAGCATCGGGTTCGGATGTTCGGAAAAGCAATCCATCCCGATAGGACGATCCTCGCGGACCGAGCGCGCCGGAACCGACAGAGCCGTTTCGGCGACCGCTCGCCGATAGCGCGGGAAACCGGCCCGGCCGAAACACACCACGAGCTCATCAACGCCGTCCCACCTGCGACGAACTGCTCATCACCCGTCGACACGCAGAACCGCCCACCCGCCCGGATAGGCGCTCCCGGACACCTCCGATCAATCGATTCCAGAGCTGAATCGCAGCGATGAAAAGTGTTGGACCGCACCCGAAACCGGTCGAATACTGGGTGAGCGATCCGCCCTTTCCACCCGTGACCGAATTCCGGAGGGATGCCGACATGCCGTCCACCGATGTGGCCCTCCTGCTGCGGGCGCTCGGAATCCGCGTCCTGCTGCTCGGGCTCCTGCTCGGGGTCTCGGGGGCACCGCTGGCGGCGCTGGTCGTGCTGCTCGCGGGCACCGGCCTGCTCGCCCGGTCAGGTGCGGCGTTCCCGGCGGTCAGCCGAGCAGGTGCCGGAGCAGCGCCCGAGCCGCCGGGTTGGCGGGTTCCGGCGACCGGCCGACCAGACGGATCGGCCTGGTGATGCTCGGCCCCTCGATCCGCGCGTGCGGCAGCCCGGAGCGCTCGGCGATCGCGTCGGGCACGATGCTCACCCCGAGCCCGGCCGCGACCAGGTCGACCAGCAGCGGGATGTGCGTCGCCTCGCACACCCGGTTGAGCCGCACACCCGCCTCTGCGCAGCTGCGCTCGATCAGCGCCTGCAACCCGCTTCCGCTGAACTCCACGAACGGTTCGTCGTCGCATTCGGCGAGCCGCACCCGCCGCCGGTCGGCCAGCCGATGTCCCGGATGGCTCAGCAGCACCATGCGCTGGCTCCACTCGCGGAAACCGACCAGGTCCGCCACCGGCTTGCCGTCGCCCGCCAGGTAGGCCAGGTCCAGTGCTCCTGCGGCGACGGCATCCACCAGCTCCGGGGCGATCCCCTCCCGCACGCAGATGCGCACACCGGGGTGGTGCTGCCGGAATTCCCCGAGTTCGGCGGGCAGGTCGACGACGGTGAGGGTCTGGATGGTGCCGACCGAGACGCGACCGCGCGACAGGCCCGCGACGGCCGACACCTCGCCCCGCGCGGCGACGACGTCCGCCGCGATCCGCTGGGCCACCGGCAGCAGTGCGCGGCCCGCTTCGGTCAGCAGCACCCGGCGGGTCGTGCGCTCGAACAGCTGCGCGCCCAGCGCGGCCTCCAGCTTGCGGATCGAAGCGCTCAGCGCGGACTGCACGACGTGCGTGTCGCGGGCCGCGCCGGTGAAACTGCCCTGCCGCGCCACCGCGAGGAAATGCTCCAGCTGCCGCAACTCCATCCGGCCACGGTAGTCCCCGCGATCGAGGCGCAGCCCCGCACGACCGAGGTGGCCGCCGACGATCACGAGCACGACTCGACCGGCCGCACGTTCCGGTCGGCGCGATGGCGTGCGCGCGCCGCGTTCTCCCGAGGATCACCCGGATAGATCTCCGAACAGCCGGATCGGCATCGAGGTCCGTCAGTACCGTCGACGCATGGACGGCACGCGCGCGGGACGGGTCCTCGTCGTCGGAACGGGCATCAGCGGAGTCGCGACCGCCGCGCGGCTGCGCGACGCGGGATGGCGGCCCGTGCTCGTCGAACGCGCCGCGGCACGACGATCGGGCGGCTACTTCGTCGCGCTGTTCGGCGCGGGCAAGGCCGCCGCCGAACGGCTGGGAGTCCTCGGCTCCCTGCACGACCGCTCCGCCACCAAGCAGCACCTCGACGTCGATCGCCGCAACCGGCAGCGCTCCGGGCTCGCGTTCGGCGACATCCCCGGGCGACCGTGGCTGATGACGCGCGGCGACGTCGAACGGGCCGTGTTCGCGAGGCTGCAATCCGACGTGGAGATCCGCTTCTCCACGGTGCCGGCCGCCATCGAGCAGGACGACGACGGGGTCGACGTGACGCTGCTCGACACCGCATCGGGCAGCTCGACCCGCGAGCGGTTCGACCTGGTCGTGGGGGCGGACGGGCTGCGCTCCACGGTCCGCTCGCTCGTCTTCGGCCCGCACGACGCGTGCTTGAAGCGGCAGCACCACATGATCGCGGCGTTCCAGCACCCCGGAACCCCGCCGGGATTGGAAGAGGGCCAGGGCGCCACCCTGCTCGAACCGGGCCGGTCGTTGTGGGTGTTCGCGTTCTCCGACCACCCCCCGACCATCCTGCTGTCGTACCGCACCGACGACGTGGACGCCGAGTTCACCCGCTCCCCGGCCGAGAGCGTTCGCGTCGCGTTCGGACCGCAGCCGCTGGGCGCGATGCTGGAGGACGTAGTCACCGCGCTCGACGACAGCGACGAGGCGCTGTTCGACTCCGTCGAAGAGGTGCACCTGGACACGTGGCACCGGGGTCGCGTCGTGCTCGTGGGAGACGCCGCCTGGTGCGTCACCCTCTACGCCGGGATGGGCGTCTCGGCCGGGCTCGCCGGGGCCGACGTGCTCGCCGCCGCCCTAGAACAGCACCCCGGCGACCTGGAGACCGCGCTCAGCGAGTGGGAACGGGTGCTGCGCCCCCACATCGACGCCTACCAGGCCAGCGCCCCCGCGCAGCGCAAGATCTTCGTCATGGACGGCCGCTGGGAGATCCGGCTGCGCCGAATGGTCCCGAAGCTGACCAAGACCCGCTTAGGCAGGCGTTTGGTGCAACGCCTGATGCCGAACATGGACGCAACAGAGGCCCGCAAGGCCGTGGACATCGTCGGCGAAGCCTTGAAATCCTTGCACAGCCGGGAAAACCACTGACCGACCAGCGTTCTCGGCCTGGACAGGGTCGAGCGACGGACTCACTACCTGCCTTTGATCTTGTCATTCGAAGTGAGCGGCGTTGGTCGTTGTCCTGTCAGCGGCGAAGCCGCTGAGCAGCGACCAGCTTGAGCAACCGGCACCGCAGCGGGTTCTCAGCGGTTTCCTCGCGAGGACAGCTACCCAGGCCGAACAACCTCACCCCGATCACGCGAGTGCTTCGTTTGTGTCGTCGCGTTCGTAGAGTCGCCACACGGGCACGCGCACGGCCGAACGCACCCCACGCTCCGGATCGAGCAGGTCCCGCTTGCGCAACATCCGGTGCAGGTGCTCGCCCGGATCGACGCCCGCGGCGGGGCCGCGGTCGAGCAGCACCGAGAGCGGAACCCCGCCGTGCGACACCGTCGCGTCCACGCGGTGCCCGTTGAGCACCTGGTTCAGCTGCACCGCGGCGCCGGGCACGAGACCGTACAGCCGCTGCTGGTGCTCGTCCGGGTCCGGCAGGGCGTGCCCGTTGCGCGCCGCGGCGGCGAGTTCGCCGCCGACTCCGGCGCGGGTGCTCCAGTACTCGGCGTTCCCGGCCACGATCAGCTGCGAGCGGGCGCGGGTGATCGCGACGTTCCACAGGTTGCGCTGCTCTTCCAGCCACCGCACCGATTTCTCCTCGATGCCGGGGGCCGCGACCGGGGAGAACACGATCACGTCGCACTCGCCGCCTTGGAACGCGTGCACGGTGTCCACCTTGATCCGCGGGTTCCCGGCGAGCCGCCGGTCCAGCAGCCGCTGCTGCGGGCGGAACGGCGTCACCACGCCGATCGTGGCGTCCTCCGGCAGCGAGCGCCGCAGCGTCGCCACGATCCGCACGACGGCGTCGGCTTCCTCCGCGTTCTGCCACGTGCCGCCCGCCGCCGGGGTGGTCGCGTGACCGGGGACGTGCTGCCACTCCAGTGCCGGTCGTTCCATCGCGGGCCTGCCTCGGATGTCGGTGAGCACCGCCAGTTCCCCGTCGTAGAACAGCCGGTTGGCCGTGTCCGCGATGCGCGGGTGGCAGCGGTAGTGCTCGTCGAGCAGCAGCGCACCGCCGGTGGCGCGTTCGGCGGCGTGGAACGCGGAGTGGCGCACGAAGGTCAGCGACCGGCGTTCCAGCCAGTCCGCCCGGATCCCGACTTCGCGGCGGACTCCGGCTTCGCCGACCGGGTCGAGCTTCGCGATGTGCTTGAGCTGCATGACGTCCCCGATCACCACGGCCCGCCGCGCGCGGAACAGCAGCGGCAGCACCGGCGCGATGCCGCACTGGCTGGCCTCGTCGATGACGACCAGGTCGAACAGGCCGGGTTTCAGCGGGAAGCGGTTCGCGGACTGGCAGGTGACCGCCCAGCCCCGCACGTGCTCCAGCACGGCCTGCACCTCGGGGCGGTCGAAGGAACCTTGCCGCTCCAGCAGGGCGCGGATGGCGCGGCGTCCTTCGCGGGCGGCGTCGCGCACCGCCGTGCGCAGCACCGTCGCGGACGCGTCCCGCGCCGAGTCCGCCGCCGCCCGCAGCGACTCGGCGAGCCGCTGGTCGTCGGGCCGGTCCCGCAGCAGCGCCCGCCGGTCCTGCCACACCTGCTCGGCCTCGGCGAACTCGGCGACCCGGCGGCAGATCGCGGCGGGCTCGGGGTCGGCGCAGTCGTGCGGATCGATGCGCATCGCGCGCACCACCCGGGAACGCCGCCACCCCGCGAGCACCCACGCCGTCGCCGCCGCGCCCGCCCGCCGCGCCCACCGCTGAGGCCGCTGCCCCAGCAGTTCCACGAGTTCCGCTTCGGTGCGCCCGAGCGCTTCCGCCGCGTCGTGCCGGGTGGCGCCCGCCGCCCGCAGTTCGCCGTCGAGGCGGCCGATGGCGCCGAGATCGCGGCGGGCCCGGGTGGCTCGGTGTTCGGCGGCGGCGAGTTCGGCGATGGCCGTCGCGCGCCCCGGCTCCTGCGGTGCGTCGCCCGCGAGCAGGCGCAACGAGTCCGCTTCCCGTTCCCGGTTGGCGCGGGAACCGGTACGCACCAGCGCGCCCGGCTGCACCTGCTCGCAGCGGTGCCACACCTCGTCGACGGCCTTGTTGTTCGTGGACGCCACCAGCACCCGCTGCCCGTCGGCGACGGCGGTGGCGACGATGTTGGCGACGAGCTGGCTCTTGCCGGTGCCCGGCGGACCGGTGACCGTGCTGAGCCGCCGCGTCATCGCCCCCAGCAGCGCTTCCCGCTGCCGATCGTTCAGCGACCACGGCGCGACGACCCGCGGCGTGTCCGCTTCGGTGGTGGTGTCGCCGTCGAACAGCGCGCCGAGCGCGGTGTCCCGGATCCTGCCCGGTTGTTCCGCGATGGCCGCGAGGTCCTTGAGCACTCCGGCGTCGGCCTTGCCGCCCCGCGGCACCGCCAGCAGCACCGCCGCGTTGCGCGCGCCCTCCCCCGGCGACCGGTCGTCCAAGACCTCGTCGAGCGAGTCCGGCACCAGTTCGGCGTTGTTCTGCCACCGGTAGGTCTCGCGCAGCAGCGCCAGCACGTCGGCGGCCATCCGCTGCCGCTGGCCGCCCTGCCAGTTCGGTTCGAAGCTCTCCGCGAGCACGTCGGCCTCTTCCTTGCCGAGCTTCTTCTTCGCCAGTCCCGGATGCGGCAGCACCGGGCCGGAGGGGCGCAGCCGCCGCCGGCCGGTTCCGGTGTCGACGAGTTCGACCCGCCGCACCAGCAGCGGCGCGAACTCCGGTCCGGAGCCGCGGCGGCGGTCGTGCAGCACGACCGCCGGATAGCCCGCCCACAGCTCCCCGCCCTGCCGTTCGGCCTCGTCGAGGAACTTCTCGGCCTCCGGCGGGACGGGCGCGCAGCCGTCGTCGTCGAGCTCACCGCACAGGAACCGCTCCTGGCCGGGCAGCATCGCGTACTGCTCGCCTTCGGCGCGGACCGGGATCAGGCCGGTCTCCGGGGTCGCGGCCAGCAGGCAGCGGCGGTGGTAGTCGAGCAGCGCTTCCCGCCCCGGTGCCGCCTTCGGCGCGGCCGGGGCCGGTCCTTCGACCGCGGGACCCGCGGGGCGCGCGGCGAGCGGTTCCAGCACCGGCGCCGCTCCTCGCGGGCAACGCGCCAGCACGATGCGGTCGTCCACGCCGATCGACGAGCTCACCGGCACCTGGCCGCCGTCCTCGCGCATCCGCTGGTTGACGTAGCCGAAGAGGTCGGCGACGGTGACCACTCCGCTTCCGTCGTGGCCGACCTTGCCGGTGCGCAACGCCTCCACCAGCCGCCCGGTGAACGCCGACGGTTCCCCGTCCGCCCCCGCCACGGCGGGTTCGCGGGCGCGGGCGGAGCCGATCACGTAGACGCCGCGGCTGCTCAGCGGCGACGGCCGCTTCCGGGCGGCCCGGGTGCTCTTCAGCGGCTTGTGCTTGGTCTCGAAGCCGAGCGCGAATCCGCCGCTGGCGCAGGAATCCAGGATCGCGACCTTGTGCGGCGAGCGGCACGCCTCCAGCTGCTCGTTGACGAAGTCGGCCCCGACCCCGGTGCCCGCGATGTCGTCGAGGCTGGTGTCCGTGGCGAGGAAGACGTACTCCCCGTCGACCGCGACCATCCGCTCGCCGTGGCCGGTGATGTAGAGCAGCGCGAGCTCGTCCGGGCCGCAGTCCTCCAGGAATCCGGCGATCTCCGCGCGCATGTCGTCGGCCGTCGGGTCGTGCACGACGCGGACGGGCTGGAATCCGCCGATCTGCCGGTGTTCCAGCACTTGCCGCAGCAGCCCGGTGTCGGTGCGGCTGGAGGGCAGCGCCTCGATGCGCTCGTCGCGGTGGTGCCCGGTGCCGATCAGCAGCGCGCGTCGGCGCTGCGGGCGGGTCACGCCCGGCCCCGCAGGTCACGCGGCAGCGACTTCACCAGCTCGGCGCACTCGTCCGGACGCCCGGCCAGCCACAACGACCGGCCGCCGAGCGTCAGCTCCACGCGGCGGGTGCGCTCGCGGGCGCACCAGGAACTGATCGAGGACAGCAGCATCGAGGCGCTCGCCGAGCCGGCCGCTCCCAGCGACGCCCACAGCAGCAGGTCGGTGGCTGTCCCGCCCTTGTACCCGTCGCCGTGGGGTTCCCGCTCGGTCGCGAGGGAGACCTGCACTCCCAGCGAATCGCGGAGGTCGTCGCGCAACGATCGCACCAGACGCTCTTCGCGCATCGGGTCGTCCGCTGCCGCCACCCTGATCCAGAAGACCGTCGAGCCGTCCGCCATACCGCCCTCTCCAGCTGAATTCGCCCAGATCGCCGCAGAGCCTAGAAGATCGCGCGGCGAATTCGGGCAGATTCGCGGAGATAGCACCCCGACAGCGCAGAACTGAGATGATCTCACTACTTGTGTTTGATCTCGGCTTGGGCAGCGGGTCGGGTGGCGGAACCTCAGGTGCTTCCTCGCTGCGGGATCTTTTTCCCAAGTGGCTCCGCCACGAGGGAAAAAGCTGTCCTCACGAGGAAGCACCTGAGAACCCGCCGGTAGTCGCCTTGCTTTGGTAGTCACTGCTCAGCGGCTTCGCCGCTGACAAGACGACGACCAACGACGCCGCTCACCTGGAACGACAAGATCAAAGACAGGCGGTCAGAACTGCGCGTCGGGGAATCCCGCACTAGTGCGGGATCAGTGCTCCGTCCGGGGGCGTGCCGTGCGGAGGTGGAACGCCGCGCTGGACGGGTGGGCATATTCCGGCAACAAATGATCCACTCGATCACCGGGCTCGAATCCCGCGGACCGCAGCAGATTCTCGGCCTTCGCCGCGGTGAGCCCGGCCCAGTTCGGAGTGGCACGTCCGATCTTCGCGTAGTCGCGCACGATCTTCGCCAGGTAGCGGTGATCCGCGCCGGGCCGCAGCGACGCCAGCACACGGCGCGCGTCGAGGCCCCAGGTGTGCCACACCCCGTCGGCGAGCAGCAGCGCCCCGCCCGGCGCCAGCACGTCCCGCCACGCCCGCAACGCCCGCACCGGATCCGGCAGCGTCCACAGCACGTAGCGCGCGCTGACCAGGTCGAAACCTCCCGCACCGGCCACGTCGCGCACGTCGTGGCCGCCGTGCCCGGCGAATTCGATCTCGACGCCGCGCCGCCGCGCCTCCTCCCGCGCGTAATCCAGCATCGCCGGGGACGGATCGACGGCCGTGACCTCGTGCCCGAGCTCCGCCAGCAGCGTGCTCAGGAATCCGGTGCCGGTGCCCACGTCGAGCACCCGCAGCGGCTCCACCCGATCCGGGAACGCCGCGTGCAGCGCCTTGTCGCAGACCGCCCGCCACGCCTCGCGCTTGTCCTGCGCGTAGCGCTCGTAGAAGTCGTTGTACGCCGCGGCCCGCGCCGTCCAGTTGTCGCGGACGGCTTCGATCGCACGGTCGGTCACGAGCTGGTTCCTTTCGCCGGGTCCGGCCAGCCTGAACGCTCTCGCCACTGATGTGCAACAGTGCGCGCCCCGCCCGACGCAGGTCACACCCCCACCGGCCGGGAGCGGTGCGCCACCTCACCCGGCTGGATCACGAGTTCCGGCACCTCGCGGGCAATTCCCCTGCGGTGACTGGCTCCGGCATCCGCACGATCACCAGCCGTGATCATGACCTGCGGCACTGGCACGCGAGCGACGGCGAGTCGCACGACACCGCCGAGGGCTGGACCCCGGTGGGACCGCCTTCCACGACGTGCGCCACAACGGCGACCGGCGAGCACGCGGCGTGGTCCTTCCGGGGACCACGCCACCTGATTCCGCCGTTCGACCGCCGCCGCTGTCCATAAGGTCAACAACGCTGCCCCCGACGACGCACTTCCGGGCCTTCCGCGCTCGAAGCGCCTGCACGATTCTGCGGGTACCTCGATCGCGAAGGGATCACGGATGCGCGCGGGCAGACACCAGCCGGCCGGGAGTCATCTCTCCACGACGGGCCGTGCCTCGGCACCGCGGCCCGGACGGGCGACGGCGCCGAACCGCTTCGGGCCGGGCGGGCTCGCGCCGGAGCAGATCGAGCAGCTGCAGCGAACAGCGGGAAACCGGGCCGTCGCCGGGACGCTCCAGCGAAGCGCGGAACAACAGGAGGACACGACCTCCGATCCGGTTCAGAGCACGGGAGCGACGGCCAGGACGATCGTCGGCCAGCCCCACGGCGGCCTGCGCAAGATGGCCCCGGACAAGGTGCAAGCCCTGTTCGTCCGGAAGAAGCTCGTGAAGCGGCTGCTGAACGGACCGGTCTTCAACGACGCCGAGATGCAGGACCTCAAAGCGCAGAGACCGACGTGGCTCGCCGCAATCGGAACGGGCGAGTACGCGAAAGCCGTGGCCTACGCCCAGGCGAGCCGGTACGACGATTGGCTCACGCTGCCACCGGGGAAGCGATTGCTCATCGCCACCGTCGAGTGGCGGGAGGGCAAGGGAACGACGCACAAGAGCCCGGCCTACACCCTGGGCAGACACCTGGATCTGCGCGGCGGCGCCGTCGCCGAAGACGAACGCGGCCGAGTGGAGGGAGAACGGGACGCGCAGATCCGCGACGCGTTCGTCAACACCCTTGATCCACCGGGGCTCGCGGCCGATCAGATCGACGACCAGGCTGCGGTCGTGAACGCCAATGCCAACGCCAACGCGATCCTCGCCCGCGTCTTCCTGATCCTGCAGAACGGTCTGCAGCTGTACGAGAAGTCCGGCGCGCACCTCAATCTCACCAACAAGGACGTCGCCCGAGCCCTCGCGCACGGTGGACGGGTCAACATCCGGATTCCCGCGTTGCAGGGCGACGAGACCGGAACCGAGCTCACCGACTGGCTCGGAGTCACCGACGCCGGCGAGCTGAAGGACCCCGCGGTGACGCGCAAGTTCGCCACGCACCACATGTCCGTGCGCGGCACCGGCGGGAAGTTCAAGGAACGCGGCGGGAAGATCGCGGCCGTGCGCAATGCCCTGACCTGGGGGGACAAGCGAGTCCGGCTCTACGGGGTGGACCTCGCGGCCGACGGCCTCGGCAATCGCGACTTCAACGGCGATGTCATCCTTCCCGACGGCGGGCACGGTCACATGCTGCTGGTGTTCACGCCGCCGCGCCGGAAGCGGGACGGTGCGCTGGAAGTCGGCATCGAGACGACCAAACCCCACGGCAAGAGTCCCGTCGGGTACCGGCACAACATCCTCTCGACCGAAGCCACCGCGAATCCCGAGTCCAGCACTTACGGGCACAAGAAGGACAAGCTCGGCGACGGGAAGCTGGCCGACAACCAGCGCTACGTGGACCTGTCCACGATGTCGCCCGTCTCCGGAGACTGGATGAAATTCCTCCAGAGCTTGAAAACGGACTGGGAGCAGCGCTTGACCGCCACCGAGAACGACCCGGCCGCTCGGCGAGCGCTGTACGAAGACCTGGTCGGCCCCCGGCAAGGCCGGTTCTCTCCCTCGATGCAGGAAGATCAGCCATGACGCGGAGCCTCACGCCGCAGGCGGCTGCTCCTCGCGGGCGTCGGCGAGCAGCGCGGTGATCGCGGCCATGATGCGGTCGGTGGCCTCCCGCAGCACCGCGGCGGTGAGCGGCTTGCCCATGAGGTCGTCGAGCGGCACCGCGGGACCAGCGACGAGGTCGATCGGGGTACGGCGGAACAGCCTCGGCAAGCCGCCGCGCGGCAGCAGGTGGTGGGTGCCCCAGTTGGCGAGCGGGATCACCGGGACTCCGGTGGTGAGCGCGACGCGGGCGATGCCGTTCTTGCCGCGCATCGGCCAGTGCTCCGGGTGGTCGGAGAAGGTCGCCTCGGGGAAGAACAGCACGCACTCGCCGTCCTCTGCGGCCGCGACCGCGTCCCGGTAGGCGTCCTGCGCTCGCGCGGTGCCGCGGTGCACCGGGATGTGGCCTCCGGAGCGCATCACCCGTCCCACCACCGGCATCCGCCACAGGTCGTCGCGCGCCAGGTAGCGCGGGACGCGCCCGGTGGCGAGGCAGAACGCGGTCACCGTGATCGGATCGGCGAACGACAGGTGGTTCGAGGCCACCAGCACCCCGCCCCGCTCCGGCAGGCCCCCGCGGAACCGCAACCGGGAGCTGAGCACCAGCACCGGCCACAGCACGTCGATCGCCAGCCCGAACCAGAACCCGCGCCCCCGCCGGGGGAAACGCCTGGTCAACCGCATCGTCCCGGCCACGGGGGGACCGCTCGCATCGCTGTGCACAACCCCCATTCGTAGCCGACGCCCCCAGCGACCGGTCACCCCACCCACCGCAGGCGAACGGACCGTTCGACCAAGCCCACTGGACGAACGGGCCGTTCACCCCGAACGCCTCCCGAGTCAACGGCCCCTTTGCCCAATCCCGTTGGTCAAACAGGCCGTTCACCCCGAGCAGCTCCCCGAGTGAACGGACCGTTCGACCAAACCCACTGGACGAACGGGCCGTTCACCTCGAACAGATCCGAGCGAACGGACCCTTTGCCCAACCGCATTGGACGAACAGGCCGTTCACTCCCAACGCCTCCCGAGTCAACGGACCGTTCGACCAAACCCGTTGGACGAACGGGCCGTTCGCTTCGGCTTCCGCACTCACATGTTCTGGGCGCCGGACTTGATGGCCTTGCGGATTCGGGTGTAGGTGCCGCAGCGGCAGATGTTGCGGATCTCGTCGAGGTCCGCGTCGGTGATGTCGCGGCCTTCCTCGGTGACCTGCCGGACCTTCGCGACGGCCGCCATGATCTGGCCGGGCTGGCAGTAGCCGCACTGGGCGACGTCCTCCTCCAGCCACGCCTCCTGCATCGGGTGCAGGTCCTGGCCGACGGTGCCGGGCAGGCCTTCGATGGTGGTGACCTCGTCCTCCGGCGTGATGTCGCCGACCCGCACCGAGCAGGGGTTGAACGCCTTGCCGTTGATGTGCGACGTGCACGCCTTGCAGACGTTGATGCCGCACCCGTACTTCGGCCCGTAGAAGCCGAGCACTTCGCGCAGCACCCACAGCAGCCGCACGTCGTCCTCGATGTCCACGGTCACGGTCTCGCCGTTGAGCCGGAAAGTGTGCTGTCCCATGTCGAAAGCTCCTCCGATGGATGGCGCGCGCCCGGCCGCGGACGGCTTCGCGGCCGGGCGGGGCGTAAAGCGGGAAGGTCGGCTCAGTACGCGAAGTCGAGGCCGTTGGTGGGCGACTGCGGCAGCGGCGGAACGGTCGGCTTCGGGGTGAAGCTCAACTCCCCGTGGTTGATCGGGAAGCTCGTGGGCATGGTCCCGGTCGCGGCGCCGTAGGCGCAGGCCGTCGCGGCCATCGACGAGGGCACCGCGAATTCTCCGGCACCACCGGGCTTCCCGGTCGTCGGCGGCATGACGATGATCTCGACCTCCGGCGGCGCGTTCCACTGCCGGGTGTAGAAGTAGTCGTCCCAGCTGCCTTCGAGGAAGGTGCCGTCCTTGAGGTGCAGGCTGGAGGTGAGCGCCTGCGCGATGCCGTCGGAGATGCCGCCCTGCATCTGCGCTTCCAGTCCGCGCGGGTTCAGCGCGAGTCCGGTGTCCACGGCCAGCACCACCTTGGTGACCCGCGGACCGGTGACGGCGTTGCGGATCTCTCGGTTCACCGTCTCCGGGCGGCAGTCGATCTCCACGAGCGTCGCCGACGCGCCCTTGTACTCCTTGTGCACGGCGAGTCCCTGCGCGATACCCGGTTCGGTGCTGCGGCCCCACTGCCCGACTTCGGCGACCTTGTCCAGCACCGCGATCAGCCGTTCGTCGTCGAGGAAGGAGCGGCGGAACTCGTAGCGGTCCTTGCCGAGCTTCGCCGCGAGCTGATCGACGATGAGCTCCTGCGCGGTGCGCACGTCCGGGTTGAACAGGTTGCGGTTGCTGCCGGTCGGGAACGTGTCGTACTGCATGATCTCGTTGAGCAGCTGCGTCGTGACGCCGAACTTGTAGGGCACGCCGACGGTCAGCTCGAACACGGGCAGCGAGAACCCGGCGAAGTTGCCCAGCCCCAGCGGGGGCAGCCGCGCGGCCAGCGAGGTGATCGCCTCGGCGAAGCCCATCGTGTAGTCGGTGGCGACGCTGGTGTGGCGCTGCTCGAAGGTGAGCACCTTGTCGCCGGTGTAGCCGGCGCGGATCCGGGAGGTGCACATCGGGTGCGTGCGGCCCTGGCGGCATTCGTCGGTGCGGTGCCACATGAGCTTGACGCGCTTGCCCATGGCCTTCGAGATCTCCACGGCCTCCAGCACGACGTCGTTGAACATGCGCCGCCCGAACGCGCCGCCGCCCTGCTGGACGTGCACCGTGACCAGTTCCTGCGGGATGCCGAGCTTCGCGGCGACCTCCTGCTTGCACAGGATCGGCGATTGCAGGCAGGACCAGATCTCGACGCCGTCGTCGCGCACGTCGGCGACGGCGGTGTTCGGTTCCAGCGCGGCGTTGTTGCGGAAGTGGAAGGTGAACTCGCCCTCCACGGTCTCGCCCACGTCCGGCACGACCAGCGGGATCTCGGCGGCCTTGATCTTCTCCAGCACCGTCTCGTCGGATTCGCCGTCGACGCTGCCCGGCCCCCACGCGACCTCCAGCGCGTTCACCGCGTCGATGCACTGGCCGAAGGTGCGCCCGCGCACGGCGACGCCGGTGGAGATGACGGCGACGTCGGTGATGCCCGGCATGTCCCGGACGGCGTCGAGGTTCGCGACGGATTCCGGCGTGCCCTTGATGGTCGGCGGCCGGCACACCATCGTCGGCAGCGCGTCCGGCACGTCGAGGTCCATGCTGAACTGCTTGCGCCCGGTGACCGCGTCGCGGGCGTCGAGCCGGTTCTGCGGCTTGCCGAGGACGCGGAACTCCGATTCCGGCTTGAGCACCGCCTCGACCTGCTTGGTGACGTCGCTGGCGGCCTTCTCCGCGAGTTCCCCGTAGGGCAGCTGGGTCCCGGCGACGGAGGTGATCACGCCGAGCTTGCTGGTCAGCAGCGACACGGGTTCGCCGAGTTGGGCGGACGCGGCCTGCAGCAGCCGTCCGCGCGCGATGGCCGCCGCGACCCGGACCGGGGTGTAGATCGAGATCGCGGTGTTCGAACCGCCGGTGAACTGGTTGAACATCAGCTCCGGGCGCGCGTCAGCGAGCGTCACGTCGACCTTCTCGACCGGCAGGTCCAGCTCCTCCGCGATGATCATCGCGACCATCGTGGTGATGCCCTGACCGCTTTCGACCCTGGGCAGCGCGAACGACGCGGTGCCGTCGGGGTTGACCTGCACCGAGATGAGGTTCGACGTCGGCAAAGCCGCCTCGGTCAGCAGGTCGTTGAGGTCGAAGATGTCCGACGGTTCCGGCAGCGCCGCGTGCGCGGCGGCCGGGTCGGCGAGCTGCCCGAGCTGCGCGGCGGCGGCCACGGTGGGTGCCGCGAGCAGCAGGCCGAGGAATCGGCGGCGGCCCAGCCCCGCCGAGCCGGGCTCGGTTCCGGCGAGTGCGTCCGGGGTCTCGGGGTGGAGCGAACGGCGCTGTTCCATCGAGTTCCTTTCGCCGCCCCGGCCTGCGCGGCGGGACGGGCGATCGATCGGCGTTGATCGGTGGTGGGATCAGTGCCTCATCCTGATCAGCGCGACCGCTGTGATCGAGGACATATCGCCCAGCGATCTCGCTCGGATCTTGTGCGGATTGCTCCAATCCGGCGCCCGGACGGCCCAGCGGGCGCTCGCGCGAGTGGTGGACTTGCCGTGATCGGGTAACTAGCCTTCCCCGAACGGTGCTCGCGAGAGCCGCAAAGGAGCGGGCTCATGGCCGACGGAACCAGCACGGACAGCTCGACGGTCGACGGTGTGGAACAGCGGATGCTCGCCGGTCTGGCGCACACCTCGCTGACCAGGCTGCCCGGACTCGCCGACGCGCTGGTGGAGCAGACCTGGGGCGACGTCTACACGCCCGACGGGCCGGTGGGCAAGGACGACCTGTGGCGGTCCTGCCGGGACAACATCCACAGCATCCTCACCACGCTCGCGGGCTCCGGCCCGTCCCAGCAGGACCTGCTGCGCGCGGCTCGCGCCACGGGTTCGCGCCGGGCGCAGCAGCACTGCCCGCTGGATTGGGTGCTGCACGCCTGGCGGCTCGGCGGCCAGGTGCTGTGGACCGACCTGGCCTCCCGCAGCGGCGCGCAGAGCCCGGAGGAGTTGCGCCGGCTCGTCGGCGCCGCCGGTGAGCTGTGGGGCGTCACGGAGCGGTTCTCCACCGAGATGGCGCTGAGCTACCACACCTCGGAGCAGGAGATGCTCGGCGGCGTCGAGCTCCGGCACACCATGATCCTGGACGCTCTGCTGGACGGCCGGGCCGCCGAGGTCCGCGCCGAGGCGGAGCACCTGCTCGACCTGGGCCGGGGCCGCGGCTTCGTGGTCGCGGTCGCGGAGACCTCGGGCGAGCACCAGGTCTCCCCGCGCGGGCTCACCCAGGCGTTGCAGCGCCGCGGCCTGCGCTCGGCGTGGCGGCTGCGCACCGGGTGCCAGGTCGGCATCATCGGCGTCGACGACGGCCGGGCGGGCGAGGTCGCCGCCGCGCTGCGCGAGCACGCGGTGGCGCGCATCGGCGTCTCGCAGGAGCTCACCGCGCTGATGGAGGTCGGCGCCGGGTACCGGATGGCGATGCTCGCGATGGCCACGCTGCCCGCGCACCGGCCGGGCGCGGTGGCGCTCGATGACTGCCTGCCGGACGCGCTGGCGCTGAGCTCGCCGCAGCTGGCGGACCGGATGGTCGCGGTGACGTTCGGCCCGGTGCTGGCCCTGCCCGCGGCCGAGCGGGAGGAGCTGCTGCGCACCACCTCGGTGTGGATCAGGTCGCTGGGTTCGACGCTGCGCGCCGCGAAATCCCTGTACTGCCACCGGAACACGGTGCTCAACAGGCTGCGCAGGCTGGAGTCGCTGACCCACCTCGACCTCAGCGACGTGACGGTGTGGCCGCAGGTCCTGCTGGCGCTGTCCATCCTCCGCCGCGAAGGCCGCCTGCCCCCGGAACTCGACTCGGCGTGACCCCATGGCAGCGACTCCCGCAGCGCCGCGATCGCGAACTCCGCACCGGTCGCCGGAGGCGCTGCGCGGCTCAGCTCGCGGTCGAGCCCGCCGCGGTGAGCGCCGCCCACGCCGCCGCCGTGACGAGATCGCGGTCCTGTTCGGACAATCCCGGGCCGATGCCGGATTCGGGCGGGCGGTTCAGCGCCAGCGCGTCGACGTCGCGGGCGGGGATGATCGCGCCCCGGATCGTGCCCAGCGCACACCGGGCCAGCAGCAGATCCGCGGCCTCGCCCGAGACCGCGAGGGCGCGCTCCAGGGCACCGAGCCCGCCGAAGAGGTCGTCCTCCGCCAGCAGGACCTGCCGGGCCGACGAATCGTAGAGGGTGCCGCGCAGGACGTGGCGGTTGTCGTCGAACAGGTCCACCACCCGGCGCAGCAGGTCGCGCCGCGGCTCGGCGCGGGATTCGGCGGCGCGCACGCACGCGGTGAGTTCCACCGCGACCGGGGCGACCAGCTCGCGCAGCAGGTCCTCCTTCGCCGGGAAGTGGTAGTACAACGCCGCTTTCGTCATCTCCAGGTGTTCGGCGATGTCGCGGATCGACGTTCCCGCGTAGCCGCGTTCGAGGAACAA
The DNA here is from genome assembly GCF_053592695.1 of Saccharopolyspora sp. NPDC002578. Classification (NCBI taxonomy): domain Bacteria; kingdom Bacillati; phylum Actinomycetota; class Actinomycetes; order Pseudonocardiales; family Pseudonocardiaceae; genus Saccharopolyspora; species Saccharopolyspora sp. NPDC002578. Next base: position 75,661 of record NZ_JBSFWJ010000010.1, read on the forward strand.
CGCGCGGGCCGCCTCCAGCACCCGCTGCCGCGTGCGGATCGCCGAGCTTCCGGCCGTTCTCGCCATGACCACCTCCCTGCCGTGGGCTCCGAGGTTAGCGGACCCTTGACGACCACAGTAATCTACCGGTCGTCCGATTAATTACACGACGGAGGACGCGATGCCGGACGACGAGCGCTTCGCCAAGACGATCGACCTGGGACGAACCGACTTCGACGCCGTGTACCGCGGCGACGGACTGGCCGAAGTCCCCTTCGAGAAACCCCCGTGGGACATCGGTGAGCCGCAGCCGCAGGTGGTGCGGCTGGAACGGGACGGCGCGTTCCGGGGCCGGGTGCTCGACGCCGGCTGCGGAGCGGGCGAGAACGCGATCTTCCTCGCCGCGCGCGGATACGCCGTGACCGGCGTGGACGGCTCCCCGAGCGCGATCGAGATCGCGCGGCGGCGAGCCTCCGACCACGGCGCCGACGTCACCTTCCAGGTCGCCGACGCGACCCGGATGGACGGGGTACCGCAGGAATTCGACACCGTCCTCGACAGCGCGCTCTACCACTGCCTGCCGGAGGACGCGCGGGCCGCGTACTCCGCGGCCCTGCACCAGGTCACGCGGCCCGGCGCCGGGCTGCACCTGCTGTGCTTCGCCGACGTCGAGCGGCGAACGCCGTTCATCCCTGCCGCGATCAGCCAGGACGAGCTCCGCGCGAACTTCGGGGCGCACTGGCGGATCGCCGGCATCGAGGAGGTCGACTACTCCGCGGCGTTCGACGAGGAGACCGCGGTCCGCACCTTCGGGGAGCACTTCGCGAGCGCGCCCCCCGGGCGGATCACCACGGACGACGAAGGCCGCATCACCATCCCTATGTGGCACCTGCGGGCCGAGCGAGCCTGACCGCCCCGATTCCCCCGCGCGCGGCGCACCCGCCCACCGGCGATTGCGCCGCGCGACCCTCCGGGCGAACGCGCAGGTCCGCGGCCTACCGGATCACAGCGCGCCCGTCGCGTAGTAGGCGCGGCACTTGCCGCTGTCGTCGTAGTCGGTGGCGATCTCCAGGATCTTCGACGTATCGGCCAGCGGCGTCAGCGCGGAGCTGTAGTTCGGGCAGGGTTCGTTGCGGGCGCCCGGGACCTGGACCGGCGCGAGGATCTCCGCGTTCTCGCCCGAGCCCGGCGCGTCGCTGACGAACAGGGTCGCGCCGTTGCCCTCGGCGACCGTGCCGTCGGGGTGCTTGAGCTCCTGGCCGACGGTCACCACCTTCCCGTCCGGCGTGCCGTCGTCCACGACGGTGATCTTCGGCGCGTGCGCGAAGAACCTGCCGTCCGGGAGGGTGAGCAGCGTTCCGGCGTCGGCCGGGTCGCCCCAGTTCGAGCCGTCCTCGGAGAGCCGGAAGTACGCGGCGCAGTCGTGCGCGTCGCCGGTGCCGCAGATCTCGTAGGAGAAGTAGTACCGGTCGTCGGGCAACCGGCGGATCACCGGCATTCCCGGTCGCTGCCCCGGATTCTCCAGCGCCACCACGTTCTCCGGCGCTCCCCAGTTCACCCCGTCGGTGGACGTGGTGCGGCGCAGCACCTGGCTGTGCGCGGGCTGGTCGTTCTCGTCGGCGAAGTAGCAGCCCAGCGCGCCGCCCGCGTCCACCGCCAGCTCCGGCTCCCAGAATCCCTTGTCGCCCGAAGCGGTCCCGCAGGTCGACAGGTACGACCAGGTCCGGCCCTGGTCGCGGCTCTGGAACACCGGCAGGTGCATCCGCCGGTTCTCCTCCTCGGCGCCGACGCTCGCCGTCCACAGCAGCGTTCCTTCCGGCAGGTCGCCCACCTGCCGGGGCAGTTCGAGCATGCTGCCGCAGCACAACCCGGTCGCGAACGACGGATCGCTGATCCGCCCGACCTCGGTGAACGTGGTGCCTTCGTCGGTGCTCTCGTAGATCGGGGCGGTGCCGCCGTCCGCGCCGAAGCTCACGGTGGCGGCCAGCACCGCGCCCGACGCTTCGCCCGCGTGCTGCAGCCGCACCGACGTCGGGTACAGCCCGACGTCGTCGGACAGCGGAGTTCCCGTCGCCGCGGGAGCGGCCGCCGCACCGGTGACGGGGAGCACCAACGCCGCCAGCGCCGCGCACAGCAGCAGCGTTCTCGATTTCGCACCACGCATGGATTCACTCTCCCCAGAACAGGTTCGGCGAACGCACGGACCACCCGGCGATCACGCCGAAGTCTGCCCCGGCGAGCCCGCGCGCGGTGACCGCCACCGGGGTGGCGAGGGCTTTCCCCCGCACCGGAGCGGACTCAGGAGTCCTTTCAGAACGACCTGCGCGGCTGGTCGCTCTGACAAGACATCGATCGAAAGATCATTCTGAATGGCCCCCTCAGAGGGGACCGGTGGCGAAGTAGGCGTGGCACCGCTCGCCTTCGTCCTGGTCCGCCGCGATCTCCAAGATCTGCGAGGGCTCGTCCAGCGGGACCAGCGCGGAGCTGTAGTTCCCGCACGACGCGCCGTCCGCGCTCGGCACGTGGACCGGGGCGGTCGAGGCGGTGAACTCCGCCGTTCCCGGATGTTCGCCGACCAGCAGGGTGCCGCCGTTGCCGTCCGCCGTCTTGCCGTCCGCGTTCTTGAGCTGCTGTCCGACGACGACGAGCAGCCCGTCGGGAGTGCCGTCGTCGATCACCGCGATCTTCGGGGCGTGCGCGAAGAACCTGCCGTCGTCCAGCTCGACCGGCGTGCCCCGGTCGGTCTCAGCGCCCCAGTCGACGCCGTCGGGCGACGTCCGCAAGTGCGCGGCGCAGTCATGAGTGCCGGGCCGGCCGCAGATCTCGTAGGACATGACCGATTTCCCGTTCGGCAGCCGCCGGACCACCGGCATCCCCGGCCGCCGGTCCTTCTCCGGCAAGACCACCACGTCTTCCGGCTCCGACCAGGTGCCGTCGCCGAAGGTGGTCCGGACGATCCGCTGGCTGTGCGCGAAGTCCTCGTTCTCCTCCGCGTACGAGAAGTAGCACTGCAACCGCCCTGCGTCGGTCACCGCCAACTCCGGTTCCCACAGCCCGTCCTTGTTCGCGGCCGTCGCGCAGGGCTGTTCGAGCCGGTTCCAGGTGAGCCCGTGGTCGTCGCTCCGGAACACCGGCGTCGACATCCGCCGATCGTCGTTCGGTTCGTCCGGGGGCCGCGGGTGGTCCGGATCCGGACCGTTCGCGCCGACGCTGGCCGACCACAGCAAGGTTCCCGGCGCCATGTCGCCGACCTGCCGGGGCAGTTCGAGCAGGCTGCCGCAGCACAACCCGGTCGCGAAGGACGGGTCGTGGATCCGGGAGACCTCGGTGAACGTCGCGCCGCCGTCGGTGCTCCGGTAGATCGGCGCGACCCCCGCGGGGAAGCTGATGGTGGCGGCGAGCACCGTTCCGTCGGCCTCGCCCGAGTGCCGCAACCGCACCGCCGTCGGGAACTTCCCGTTGTCCTCCGCCAGCCGCGTACCGCCGGCCGACGTGTCCCGGGCGGCGGTCTCGGCGGCCGGATCGGCGACCGCCCCGCATCCCGTGGCCCCCAGCAGCAACGCGGCCAGCACCGCGCTCACCCGTGCTCCCGATTTCGGCACCGCCATCGTCCCCTCTCCGGCGCGGTCGCACCGCGCACCTGCCCGCGACGTCACGCGGTGATCGGTGCTCAGTGTCGTCAGGAGCGCCGTCGCGCCATACCGCGACACGGCGCCACCCCGGGCGTCGATCGGGCATTCATCGCTGCCCGATCGACGTCTCGCCCCTCCGGCCGGTGAGCGAACGTTCCGCCAGTACAGCCTCACCGGCGCGCACGCCGACGCGGTGGAGTTCACCGTGTCGAGGTCCCGGACGGCGCGACCGCCTACCTCTGCGGTCCGCCCCCCTTCCTGCGCGCGGTGCGCGGGCAACTGCTGGACCGCGGAGTGGCCCTACGAGGTCTTCGGCCTCGACATGTGCCTGGCGCGGTAGGGCCCAGCTCCGCCGCCCGGCGCCGGTGGGGTTCCGGTGCCAGGGCGGCGGTTCAGGACCACTCCGGGCCGTCGGGAAAGCTGAAGCGGCGCAACGAATCCCGGCGGATCTCCGCGCTGTAGCCCGGCGCCTCCGGCGGCAGGTAGCGACCGTCGCGCATCCGGACCGGGTCGACGAAGTGCTCGTGCAGGTGGTCGACGTACTCGACGACGCGGTCGTCGAGCGAGCCGCTCACCGCCACGTAGTCGAAGATCGACAAGTGCTGCACCAGCTCGCACAGGCCCACTCCCCCGGCGTGCGGGCACACCGGGACACCGCGCGCCGCCGCCAGCAGCAGCACCGCGACGGCCTCGTTGACCCCGGCGAGCCGGCACGCGTCGAGCTGGCAGATGCCGATCGCCTCCGCCTGCAGGAACTGCTTGAACATCACCGCGTTGTGCCCGTGCTCTCCGGTGGCGACGTGCGTCGGGGCGATGGCGCGCTGGATCGCGGCGTGCCCGAGCACGTCGTCGGGGCTGGTGGGTTCCTCGAACCAGTGGATGTCGAACTCGGAGAGGCCACGGTGCCAGCGGATCGCGTCCTGCACGCCGAGCGTCTGGTTCGCGTCGATCATCAGCCGCCGCTGCGGGCCGAGCACCTCGCGGGCGATGCGGCAGCGCCGCCGGTCGTCGTCGAGGTCCGCGCCGACCTTCAGCTTCACCGAACCCCACCCGGCGTCCACCGCTTCCCGGCACAGCCGCCGCAGCTTGTCGTCGTCGTAACCGAGCCAGCCCGCGCTGGTGGTGTAGGCGGGATAGCCGGACTCGCGGACGTGGCGCTCCCGTTCGGCGCGGCCGGGTTCCGCGGCGCGCAGCAGGTCCAGCGCCGCCGCCGGGCTCAGCTCGTCGCGCAGGTACCGCCAGTCCACCAGGTCGACCAGCTGCTCCGGGGGCATGTCGGCGAGCAGCTTCCACACCGGTTCGCCCGCGATCTTCGCCGCCAGGTCCCAGACGGCGTTGACCACGGCCGCCGTCGCCAAGTGCAGCACGCCCTTGTCCGGTCCGAGCCAGCGCAGCTGGCTGTCGGCGGCCAGGTGCCGGGCGAAGCCGCCGAGGTCCGCGGTGATCTCCTCGACGGGCAGCCCGGTCGCCCGCCGCGCGACGGCCTCGACGGCGGCGACGACGAGCTCGTTGCCGCGGCCGATGGTGAAGGTGAACCCGTGGCCCTCGGGGGCGCGCGGGTGGTCGGTGCGCAGCACCAGGTAGGCCGCCGAGTAGTCCGGCGCCGGATTCATCGCGTCGGAACCGTCGAGCTCCCGCGACGTGGGGAACCGCAGGTCCACGGTCTCGAAGTCCAGGATGCGGGCGGTCATCGGCGGCTCCTCGCTGCGGTCGGCCCCGGCGCGTGCCGAGTCCTTGCGGAACGGTTCGCGTGACGGATCGGGGGCGGAATCTCAGCGGCCACCTCGCCGACGGGACGCGGAACGAAGACCATTCTGCAAAAACGCGCTCGCCCCCACCAGAGGGAACGCCCGACGGTAGGAGGAATCCCGTTGTCCCGCACGGGATTCCTCCCTCCGGCGAGACGGAGCTCAGGCCACGGGGCGCCGGGCTCGCTCGACCGCCGCGACCAGCGGGGTCTCCGGGTCCGTCAGGGCCGCGCGGATCCACGCCACCTTCTCGGGATTCGCGCGCTCCGGGCTTCCCGCGTCGAACGGCGGCGCCGGGTCGTACTCCAGGGCGAGCTGCGCGAACTCGGCGGTGTCGTCGCCGAACATCCTCGCCACCAGCGTCAGCCCGAAGTCGATGCCCGCCGTGACACCACCGCCGGTGATCCGGTTGCCGTCCGCGCACACCCGCTGCGCGGCCACCTCCACCCCGAGCCGGCCCAGCAGCTCGCGGGTGCTCCAGTGCGTCGCCGCCCGGTGCCCGTCGAGCAGCCCGGCCGCCGCCAGCACCATGGAACCGGTGCACACGGACGTGACGTACCCGGCGGTGGCGCCGCGGTCGGCGAGGAACGCCAGCGCCGCCTCGTCGGCCATCACCTCGCTGACGTCACCGCCGGGCACGAACAGCACGTCGACCTCGGCCGGGCAGTCCTCGGTGGTGGTCGTCGGCACGATCCGCACCCCGCTGTCGCAGCGCACCGGTCCCGGTGCGACCGCGACCAGCGACACCCGCATGCCCGCTGCCGTGAACACCGCCTGCGGACCCACCAGGTCCAGCAGCGTCATGCCGTCGAACACCAGCATCGCCACCGTGCGGGCGGGCACGTCCGCGTCGAGGGCGGAAATCAGCTTGTCGGTCATCAGTTCTCCGTCGTTCGGTCGGTCCGATGACCTCACGCTAAGGATGATCGACTCCGGGTGACCGGGGCGAAATGGACAGGTTCCGCCGAGTTCCCGCCGATCACCGGCGGCCCGGGGCCGACGCGTCCAGACCGAACAGGTCGTAGAGCCGCTGCTGGACCTCGGTGCGATCGGTGATCACCCGGCGGGTGCGCGGCCTGCCTCCGGTAGACGGGTAGCGCAGCACCGTCTCCTGGATGTCGGCGAGCTGCTCGAACAGCTCCCGCACCGACAGGTCCAGTCCGGCCTCGGTCGCCTCCTGCCGCATCAGGTGCAGCACCGCCACCGCCAGCACCGAGATCATCCGGTGCACCGCGATCGCGTCCCCGCCTCCCGGCGACTGCGGCGCGCTGAGCCTGCCGAACGTGGAGTCCAGGTGGTAGCGGGCGCGGTAGGCGGTGATCACGTCCGCGGCCCGCCACGAATCCCGGTCGGTGACCAGCAGCTGCTTGCCGAAGAACTCGGCGGCGACCCGGCGACGAGCGGTGCCGTCGATGTGCCAGTGCAGCCGCATCTCGCCCGGCGTCGACCCGTGCAGCGCCGTCACCAGCACCCGCTCCACCCAGCGCACCCGGGTGATCCGGGAGATCTCCGCGAGCACGTGGTCCCGCGAACGCCGGTTGCCGCCCGCGGCCAGCGCCTCGGCGAGCCCGTCCAGGCGCCGCGCCGCCTGGCCCAGCGCTTCGGTGAACCCGCGCGCCTGCGCCGCGTGCAGCGTCTCGGAGTGGGTGAGGATGACGCGCCTGCTCACCCCGTCCATCACGATCCGCGTGTCCAGCGCCGTCAGCCCCGGCAACCGCCGCTGGTCCACCGGGCGGCGCGCCGTCGCCGGGTACGCCAGCAGCTCGGGGTGGTCGCCGGGCAGCAGGCCGCCCACGAAACCGAGCCCCGAATCCGGGTGCGGCCGCGGGTGGGTGCCCGCGTCGTAGACCACGGTGATCTCCCCCGCGCCCGCGTGCTCGCGGTACCGCTCGGCGAGCCGGTGCGCGAGCACGCCGTAGGGCGCGCAGTCGTCCCGGTCGCGCAGGTGCTCGTGCGCCAGCAGCGGAATCGCGCCGTCCCGGCTCACCAGCACGCTCATCCCGGCGAGCTCACCGCGATCCGGGACCGCCGGTGCACCCAGGTGCGGCACGTCCACGATCAGCGCGGGCAGGCCGTCGGAGGCGCCCAGCTGATCGCGCACGGCCGCCGACACCCGCGCCTCGACCTCGCCGCGTTCCACCGGGCCCAGGCGGCGCATCGCGCGCCGGAAGCGAGCGCGGTCCCACAGCGGCACCGGCGGCTCCGGGCGGATCAGCCGGGAGACCTCCGGCCACCAGCGCCCCGGATCGGTGCGGCCCGCGGTGGCCCGGTGCAGCACCGCCAGCGCCAGGCAGGTGCCCGCGGAGACCGCCGCGCGCTGCCTGCCGACGACCTCGTCGACGATGCCCGCCAGGTCCAGGCGCCGGATCACGCCCCACACCGCGGCCACCTCGCCGAACGGGAGGTGGCGGGTGTGCTCCGGTTCCGCGGCGGCCCGGTTCAGCGCGGCTTCGACGTCCTCGGCCGTGCCCAGGTAGCGCTGGGCGACGATGCGCGGCTTGCCGTCGACCCGGGCCGAGTCGGCGGCGTAGTAGTACGTCCGGCCGTTCACCCGTTTGCCGATGATCGAAGACACCCTTTAGGTAATACACCCGCCGACCCCGCCGGACAACCGGATGTGACGCGCTGATCAGGCAGAACACCGCACCCCGCAGGGCTCCGCCGATGACGCGTGTTCGTGTAGTGGCGGACGCGCGCGGCAGCCGCTTAGCGTTTCGCGCATGGCTTCCGACGACGTTCCCACCACCTCGGCCGCCCCGAACGCCTCCGCGATGCGCCGCGCGCTCGCCCGCGCGCGCGACGGCAAGGCGCTGGACCACGACGAGGTCACCGTGCTGCTGCAGGCGCGGGACTCCGACCTGGACCGGCTCGCCGAATACGCGGCCCGCACCCGCGACGCCGGGCTGGAGGGCGTCGGCCGGGAAGGCGTGATCACCTACAGCCGCAAGGTCTTCATCCCGCTGACCCGGTTGTGCCGGGACCGCTGCGGGTACTGCACGTTCGTCACGGTGCCCGGCCGCGTCGAGTCGCCCTACCTCTCCCCCGACGAAGTGCTCGACATCGCCCGCAAGGGCGCGGCGATGGGCTGCAAGGAAGCCCTGTTCACCCTCGGCGACCGCCCCGAGGACCGTTGGACGGCCGCCCGCGACTGGCTCGACGCGCACGGCTACGACGACACGCTGTCCTACGTGCGGGCGATGGCGATCCGGGTGCTGGAAGAGACCGGCCTGCTCCCGCACCTCAACCCCGGCGTGATGAGCTGGCAGGACCTGCAGCGGCTCAAACCGGTCGCGCCGTCGATGGGCATGATGCTCGAGACCACCGCCAGCAGGCTCTACACCGAGAAAGGCGGGCCGCACTTCGGCTCCCCCGACAAGGACCCCGAGGTCCGGCTGCGGGTGCTCGACGACGCGGGCCGCACCACGGTGCCGTTCACCACCGGCATCCTCATCGGCATCGGCGAGAACCACGACGAACGCGCCGACACGATCTTCGCGATCCGCAAGGCGGCCCGCGCCTACGGCGGCATCCAGGAAGTCATCGTGCAGAACTTCCGCGCCAAACCCGACACCAAGATGCGCGCCACCCCGGACGCCGACCTGCAAGAGCTCGCCGCGACGATCGCCGTGACCCGGCTGGTGCTGGGCCCGAAGATGCGCGTGCAGGCACCGCCGAACCTGATCGGCGACGAGTACGCGCTGATGATCCGCGCCGGCATCGACGACTGGGGCGGGGTGTCCCCGCTGACCCCGGACCACGTGAACCCGGAACGGGAATGGCCGCAGATCGACGAGCTGGAACGGCTCACCGAGCAGGCCGGATTCGCGCTGCGGGAACGGCTCACCATCTACCCGGAGTACGTGCGCGCGGGCGAACCGTGGCTGGACCCGCGGGTCAGCGCGCACGTCGCCGCGCTCGCCGATCCGGAAACCGGGCTGGCGAAGGAAGGCGTGCAGCCGACCGGGATCACCTGGCAGGAACCGGACGGCGGCTGGCAGAACCTCGCGGGCAGCGGGCGCACCGACCTGCACGTCGAGGTGGACACCGTGGGCCGCACCGGCGACCGCCGCGGCGACTTCGACTCCGTCTACGGCGACTGGGACGAACTGGCCGAGCGGGTGCCGAACGCGCCGGAGCGGATGGACACCGACGTGCGCGACGCGCTGCGCCGCGCCGAGCAGGACCCGGCGGGCCTGTCGAACGAGGACGCGCTGGCGCTGCTGCACGCCGACGGCGCCGACCTCGACGCGGTGACCCGGCTGGCCGACGGACTGCGCCGCGACGCCGTCGGCGACGACGTCACGTTCATCGTCACCAGGAACATCAACTTCACCAACGTCTGCTACACCGGCTGCCGGTTCTGCGCGTTCGCGCAGCGGCGCACCGACGCCGACGCCTACACGTTGTCGCTGTCGCAGGTGGGTGAGCGCGTCGACCAGGCGTGGGAGGCCGGCGCCACCGAGATCTGCATGCAGGGCGGCATCCACCCCGACATGCCCGGCACCGCGTACTTCGACCTCGCCGCCGAGGTCAAGCGCAGGCAGCCGGACATCCACCTGCACTCCTACAGCCCGATGGAGGTCGTCAACGGCGCCTCCCGCACGAACCTGTCCATCCGGGACTGGCTCACCAGGGCCAAGGAGTCCGGCGTCGACTCGCTGCCCGGCACGGCCGCGGAGATCCTCGACGACGACGTCCGCTGGGTGCTCACCAAGGGCAAGCTCCCCACGTCGAGCTGGGTCGAGGTCGTCGGCACCGCGCACGAGCTGGGCATCCCCACGACGTCGACGATGATGTACGGGCACGTCGACACCCCGGAGCACTGGGTGGGCCACATCAAGCTCATCGCCGAGCTCCAGCGCAACGCCCTCGACAAGACCGGCAAGCCCGGGTTCACCGAGTTCGTGCTGCTGCCGTTCATCCACCAGAACTCGCCGATCTACCTGGCCGGGCTGGCGCGGGCGGGCACCACGCCGCGGGAGAACCGGGCGGTGCACGCCGTCGCCCGGATCCTGCTGCACGGGCTGATCGACAACATCCAGTGCTCCTGGGTGAAGCTCGGCGTCGACGGCTGCCGCGACGTGCTCGCGGGCGGGGTCAACGACCTGGGCGGCACCCTGATGGAGGAGACGATCAGCCGGATGGCGGGCGCCGACAACGGCTCCTACAAGACGATCAGCGACCTGGAGGAGCTCGTCGGGCCGACCGGGCGCCCGCTGCGGCAGCGCACCAGCCTCTACGGCACCCCCACCGCCGACCGCGTCGAAGCCGCCCGAGCCAGCGACGGCGTCACCCCCGCCGTCCGCAACTCCCTCCCCATCGTGAGCTGACACCCCGGCGCCTCGGTTTCCAGTGAACGGACCGTTCGCCCAACGCGCTTGGACGAACGGTCCGTTCACCACTTCTGGGATCGAGTCAACGGACCGTTCGTCCAACCGGCCTAGCCAAACGGGCCGTTCACCACTCCTGGGTTCGAGTGAACGGACCGTTCGTCCAACCGGTTCGGTCGAACGGTCCGTTCACCCACTCCGGTGCGAAGTCAACGGACCCTTTGCCCAACCGGTTCGGCCAAACGGGCCGTTCACCACTCCTGGGTTCGAGTGAACGGACCGTTCGTCCAACGGGGTTGGTCGAACGGTCCGTTCACTCCGCGAGGTCGTCGGGGGATGTGGCGGAATCGGTTCGGGCGGGCGGGGTGAGCCGATAGGGTCGCGGAAGCTGATCTTCCGGAGGCCGGGCCGATGCCGCGCCGGAGGCGTCGGCGACGACGACCCCTACCCCGGAGCGCGACGCTTGGTGCCCGACGAGGCTGGACAGGAGCAGGCCCGCGCACAGCGAGCGGGCGCCCGGCGCATGTTCGCCCCCGGTGGGCGCAGATGACCTCACCGCAGCTCATCGTGCTCATCGCGGCCTGCGAATCCGCGGGGGTCGGCCTGCTCGGGGCGACGGTGCTGCACCTGCTGCGGCGGCAGCCGCTGGGCCTGTCGCTGATCGCGGTCGTCGTGATCACCGTGTGCGCCACCAACATTAGCGTGATCACGGCGATGTTCGTGACCGAGTCCGACAGCATGCCGGTGACGGTGAGCCTCGCGGTCAACTGCGTCGCCGGGGTCGTATCGGTCGGCGTGAGCCTGGTGCTGGGGCGATCGGTGATGACCGGTGGCAGGCGGCTGGCCGACGCCACCCGCGCCTTCGGCCGCGAGCAGCGGTTCAGCGCTCCGACGGACCTGCCGAGCGCCGAATTCGCCGAGCTGGCCCGCGAACTGCGGGTCACCAGCGAGAACCTCGCCGAGTCGCAGCGCAGGGAACGCGCCTTGGACGCGTCGCGGCGGCGGGTCGTGTCGTGGATCTCGCACGACCTGCGCGCTCCGCTGCACCGGATGCGCCTCAAGGCGGAGGCCGTCGAGGACGGGGTGTCGCCGGATTTGCCGCGCTACTTCCGGGAGGTCCGCGCCGACGTGGACCAGCTGACGGAGATGGCCCAGGACCTGTTCGAGCTCTCCAAGCTCCAGTCGGGGACGTTGCGGCTGAAACCAGTGCGGGTGCCGCTCGACGACCTGCTCAGCGACGTGGTCGCCCGCACCGATGTGCTCACCGAGAAGCGCGACGTGCGGCTGCGGGCGGAACGGATCGACCCGGTGGTCGCGACCGTGGACTACGACGCGATGAGCAGGGTCTTCACCAACCTGCTGGTCAACTCGGCGCAGTACGGCCCGGTGGGCGGTGCGGTTTCGCTGGAGCTGCGGGCCGACGGCGAGCACGCGGTGGTCTCGGTGTCCGACGAGTGCGGCGGGATCCCGGCGGCGGACCTGGATTCGGTGTTCGACACGGGCTGGCGCGGTGGCGACCGCGACACGGCACCCCAGGGCGGTGGGCTCGGACTCGCGATCGTGCAGGGCATGGTCGAGGCCCACCACGGGCGGGTCAGGGTGTTCAACGTCGTGGGCGGATGTTGTTTCGAAGTCCGGATTCCGCTGGCCACCGCATGATCGTCCGGCCGCCGACCCCGGTTCACGCCCTACCGGCCCTGCGGTAGCGTCGGCGGGAAATCGATTGCCTTGCGTGAGATTCGGATGCGGATGCCTCGATTCGACGACCAGCCCGTTGACCAGCCCCAGGACGGGACGTCGCCGAATCACGGCTCCGAGCTTCCCGGCGCTCGCTCGGACGGACCGCACCGGCAGCAGCGGACGGGGCTGCTGGTCGCCTCGGTCTGCGGGATCGCCTTGATCGCGGCTCCGCTGGTGTGGGCGGTCGCCACGCAACGGCCCGAGTACCCGTCGTCCGTTCCCGCCGGTCTCGGCGCGCAGGCCCCACCTCACTTGGCCGAGCACGCGGGGGCGTTGCCCGCGGGCCCCGCGAACCTCGATTCCAGGGGCCGGCTGGTGCTGGTGGCCCGGCAGGCCGCCGGATCGGTCGGGCTGAAGTTCCAGCGCGAGTCCGACCGCGGCCAGTGGGACGGCTGGTACGCGATCGGCCAGGACGCGGCGGGCGACGTGGTCGCGGCCCAGGACTCGCGCGGCGGCATGGGCGCGTTTTTGATCGACACCGGCGGCGCCCTCAAGTTCGCCGCGGAGACCGCCCCGGAGTCCCCGCGCCCGGCGCGGTGGACCGATTTGGGCGGCACCGACCTGCGCGGAACGCCCGCCGCCTCGCGCGATGCCGAGGGCCGTTTCGTCGTCGTGGCACGGGATTCCGGCGGGCGCCTGCACGAGACCCACCAGGTCGGCGGCGGCTGGAGCGACCTGCGCGAGTTGCCGGGACCGCCCGTCGACGGCGACCCGGTGCTGCGCCAGGACGACCGGCAACGGCTGACCCTGTTCGCGCTCGACCGCGAGCAGCGGTTGCGCGTCCAACGCGAATCCGACCCCGGTGAGTGGGCCCCGGCGCGAGCGGTCGGCGAGCGCTTCGCGGGGCGCCCCAGCGTGGTCCTCGACTGGGACGGCAAGCAGCGCATCTACGTGCGGGGCACGGGCGGCAGCGTGCGGGAGGTCGTGGAGACCGAAGCCGGTTCGGGCCAGTGGGCCGACTCGACCGAGCTTTCCGGGGAGGCACCTGCGAAGGGCGATCCGATCGCCACCGTCGACCCCAACCGCACCGTCGTCGTGTTCGCCCTGGCCGGGGACGGGTCGGTGCACGAGCGCTTCATCGGCCCGAAGAAGAAGCGGTGGACGGACTGGCGTCCCCTCGACGGCCAGGTCGAACGGCTGCTGGCGGCGGTGCAGGACGGCGGCGGCACCCTGGTCGTGCTGGGGATCGGGAAGACCGGTTCGATGGAGCAGAACTTCCAGAGCCCCGGCCCCGCTCCGTGGGAAGGCTGGGAGCACGGCCTCGGCGGCCGGTTCGCGCCGCGGTGACGGCCCTGGTCGCCGCCCCGCTCGGCCGACCGCGCCGGGCGCGGATGCCCTCGGTTCCACCGGAACGCCACGGCATTCGTCGCAGCGCGGCAGGTGTTCGAGGCGGATCCCCTGGCCACACCCCACCCGGTACGGTCGAGGACGGCGATCATGGAACGAGCGCGGGGTGGTGTCGTTGCCGCAACCAGGGGGATCGGGGCCGGTGACCGGGCCGGAAGAGCACCCGCCCGCCGACCCCGACCGGGCACCGCGCAAGGACAGGCGGTTCATGCTGGCCGCGGGCCTCGGCGGGATCGGCATGATCGTCACCCCGCCCGCCGTGTTCGCGCTGCTGACCAACGCCCGCCACGCGCAGGACGATCCCGCCGCCCGCCCGCGCCTGTCCCCCGACCCCGGCGGGCCGGTGCACTCGGACGAGCAGAACCGGATCGTGGTGCTGGCGAAGGGCACCGATCTCGCCGTGCTGCGCAACCACCAGTCGACTTCGCAAGAGGGGGCGACCGGCGACTGGCTGGACCTGGGCGAGCGCGCGGCGGGCCAGCCGATCGGCATCATCGACCGGGACGGCAGGCTCGCCGCGTTCGTGATCAACACCGCGGGGGTCCTGCGCTACGCCGAGCAGATCGCGCCGAGCGAGCAGGCCGCGCCCCGGTGGCGGAGCCTCGGCGGCGGCGAACTCGTCGGATCGCCCGCCGCCGCGCAGAACTCCGCCGGACTGCTCGTCGTCGCCGCCCGGGACCGCGCTGGGGCGCTGTGGGAGACCCACCAGTACCCGTCCGGCGGCTGGAGCGAACCGCACCGCCTGCCCGGCCCGCCCGTGCGCGACGATCCGGTGCTCCGCACGAACCCCGGGGGTGCGCTGGCGCTGTTCGCCTTGGGCCGGGACGGCCGGGTGCGGGCGCATTCCGAGCAAGGGTCGAACTCCGGCGAGTGGCTGCCCGCCTCCGACATCCCGGGAACGGTCGAGACCTCCCCCGCGACCATCATCGACAAGCAGCAGCGGCAACGGCTCTACTCGATCCGCGCGGACGGGACGATGTGGGAGAACGTCGAGACCGCCGCGTCCTCCGGGCAGTGGCGGGGCTGGCGCGAGTTCGGGCTCGGTGGCCCGTTCGCGGGCAGGCCGGTCACCGTGGCGGACGGCAACAACACCCTGGTGGTGCTGGCGCGGCACGAGGACGGGACGGTGTGGGAACGCTTCCAGCGCAACCGGGCCGATGACCGCTGGTCGTTGTGGAAGCGGCTCCACGGCGACGTCGCCGAACTCGTCGGCGCCGCGCAGGACGCCAACGGCGTCCTCGTCGTGTTCGGAAT
This sequence comes from Saccharopolyspora sp. NPDC002578, assembly GCF_053592695.1. Lineage (NCBI taxonomy): Bacteria > Bacillati > Actinomycetota > Actinomycetes > Pseudonocardiales > Pseudonocardiaceae > Saccharopolyspora > Saccharopolyspora sp. NPDC002578. The sequence goes on from NZ_JBSFWJ010000010.1 coordinate 90,691, forward strand.
CGGCCGCGACGGGGTGATGCAGCGCAACTACCAGGTCAAGGGACAGCGCACGCCGTGGTCGGGGTGGCACGCGGACTTCGGTGGCGAATTCCCGAAACAACGCACGCCGTGATCTCCCCTTTTCCGACACCGCAACCGGGAAATTCCCGGATTATGGGAATGGCGATCGAACCGCGCGGAAAGCGTTTGTCCGGCGCAATGTCGCCGACGCCCGGGGACGCGGACGATTCACGAATTCCGGCACCCGCCGCGGGCCCGTCGAGTCGATCACCGAGCGGACGCGGCAAGCCCACCGGGGACGCCCCCGAACGCATCTCCCCGAACTGCTCCCATCACTGGATTCCCCAGTGGTGAGACCGGAACGCGCCCCACACGCGCCCCGATCCGCACCGCTGCGGTCGACACCGCGAACGCCGGCCTCCGCGGTCCGCTCGAGCCGGTGAGCGGGCCGCGGCCGGTCGTTCAGCCACTCCTCACCGCACGGCCCCCGAAGCCGGGAGACGGGCTTCGGAACCGATTCCGATGACGAGCACCGCAGAGTTAACAACACGGCCATAGCAGCGTCAAGACCGAAGCCGTCGATCTACGCAAACCGCTCGTTCCCATTCACATTTCCGCGAACACCTCGGCCGATCACCCCCTTGACATTCCAGAATCGGCGCCTAAATTCGTGAGAGCGTTCTCATGGAGTGCGTTCCCCGCTCTGAGCACTCCGCGAGCAACGGCGAGCCGGATGGACCCCGCGTCGACCTTCGCTTCCGCGACGGTCGGCGAACGTCGTCGGAAGGGCTCGCCGTGCCGCTGTCGCCTCCTGTTCGTCCCCCGGACGTCGCGCGCCGCTCGACCGCTCGCGGCCGGCGCGCCGAGGAGTTCAGCGCGCCCGGATCCGACGACCCCCGAACCACCCGCCTCCGGGCGGGTCTCCCGCCATCCCCGACGAAAGGACGAGACCACCTCCCTCCCCTTCGCAACACGATTCACCGGCGAGGAGCCGACCGGCTCCTCACCCCGTCAGACAGGCAGAACCATGAAGATCTTCGGTAGAACCGAGACCCGCCCCCGGCAGGCGGTGATGGCGCTGGCGACGGCGTCGGCCGTGGCCGCCGGGCTCGTCACCGTCACCGCTGCGGGAGCAGAGCCGCAGGCTCCGGCGCCGCAACCGGCGCAGGCGGTGCGCGACACCGACCCGAAGAACCCGGACCTCGGTCCCAACACCTACATCGCGACCCCGTCCACTCCCGCGGGCGAGTTGCAGGGCAAGCTCGACGAGATCGCCGAGCGCCAGCACACCAACCAGTTCGGCCCGGAACGCGACGCGGTCCTGTTCCAGCCCGGCGATTACAACGCCGACGTCAACCTCGGCTTCAACACGCAGGTCGCCGGTCTGGGCATGTCGCCCGACGACGTGAACCTCAACGGCCACGTGCGGGTCGAGGCGGACTGGCTGGGCGAAGGCAACGCCACGCAGAACTTCTGGCGCTCGGCGGAGAACCTGGCGGTCACGCCACCCTCCGGCGAGATCGAGCGCTGGGCGGTCTCCCAGGCCGCCCCGTACCGCCGGATGCACATGCGCGGTCAGATGCAGTTGTGGAACGGCTACGACGGCTGGGCCAGCGGCGGCTACATCGCCGACTCCAAGATCGACGGCCTGGTCGAGTCCGGTTCGCAGCAGCAGTTCCTCACCCGCAACAGCGAACTGGCCGGCGGCTGGTCCGGTTCGGTGTGGAACATGATGTTCACCGGCACGGTCGGCGCTCCGGCGCAGCACTTCCCGGACCCGTCGCACACCAACGTGCCGGAAACCCCGAAGTTGCGGGAGAAGCCGTTCCTGAACATCGGCGAGGACGGCAACTACAACGTGTTCGTCCCCGCGCTGCGGGAGAACACGCAGGGAGTCAGCTGGGCGAACGGCGCACCGGAAGGTGAGCAGATCTCCCTGGCGGACTTCTACGTCGCCAAGGAGGGCGACAACGCCGCGACCATCAACGCGGCGCTGGCCGAGGGCAAGCACCTGCTGTTCTCCCCCGGTGTCTACCACTTGGACGACACCATCAAGGTGGACAACCCGAACACGGTGGTGCTCGGCATCGGCATGGCCTCGTTGGTGCCGGACACCGGCAAGCCCGCGATGTCGGTGGCCGATGTGGACGGTGTGAAGCTCGCCGGTCTGTTCATCGACGCGGGTGAGCAGAACTCGCCCGCGCTGATGACGCTCGGCGAGGAGGACGCGAATGCGAGCCACGCGGAGAACCCGACGCAGCTCTCGGACGTGTTCTTCCGCATCGGCGGCCCTTGGGCGGGCAAGGCGACGACGACGCTGGACATCAACAGCAACGACGTCCTGCTCGACCACTCCTGGCTCTGGCGCGGCGACCACGGCGAAGGTGTCGGCTGGGACGTCAACACGGCGGAGACCGGGCTGATCGTGGACGGTGACAACGTCACCGCGCACGGGCTGTTCGTGGAGCACTACCAGAAGAACAACGTGGTGTGGAACGGCAACGGCGGCCGCACCTACTTCTTCCAGAACGAGTTCCCCTACGACCCGCCGGACCAGGCGGCGTGGGGCGGCGACGGCGGCTGGGCGGCCTACAAGGTCGCCGACGACGTCACCGACCACGAGGCGTGGGGCCTGGGCAGCTACTGCTTCTTCGACACGAACCCGGCGGTCACGGCCCCGCGTTCCTTCGAAGTGCCGGTGAACCCGGGCGTCAAGATGCACGACCTCGTGTCCGTCTCGCTGGGAGGCACGGGCACCATCAACAAGGTCATCAACGACCAGGGTGACACGGCGAACGCTGACAACCAGATCAGCTACGTCCCCGAGTACGGCGGCTGAGCCGAAGCTCGACCGACCGGTGCCCCAGGTGCGATCCGCACCTGGGGCACCGGTGTTCCCGGTGTCAGAGCTGAGGAATCCGGGCCCGCAGCAGGCAGAACTCGTTGCCCTCCGGGTCGGCGAGGACGTGCCAGGGCTCCTCGCCGGTCTGGCCGATGTCCGCCGGGCGCGCGCCGAGCGACAGGAGGCGTTCGAGCTCGGCCTCGTGATCGCGGTCGGTGGCGTTGACGTCGATGTGCAGCCGGGTTTTGCCCGGTTCCGGCGCGTCCCGGCGGCTGAGGATGATCGTCGGCTGCGCGCCGCCGAACCCCTCGCGCGGACCGATCTCCACCATCTCGCCGTCCTCGCGGTCGAGCACGACGAAGTCCAGCACCTCGCACCAGAACCGCGCCAGCACCTCCGGGTCGTGACAACCGAGCACGAGCTCACTGATCCGACACGCCATCGATGAAACCTGCTCTCGGCTCGCGAACCGCACGTGTTCCCCCAGCGGGAACCTGCCCGGAACCGTAGCTGGCGGCGACCACGGCCGCGACGGATTTTCCCACCCCGTGCCGAATCCGCTTCTCACCCCACGGCCCCGAAAGCCCCGGCGGTGAGAACGGGAACGACGACCGACTCGTCGAGCTCGACCGCGATGCCGACATCGTCGGCGAACCCCCCGTCCGCGAGTTCCCTACCGGAGGCGCTCGCCCGGACCGCGGTGCGGACGTCCGAGGTCGCCGTGAAGGCGGCGGCCGCCACCGCGGCCTCCGGCGACCACGTTCCACCGCCGTGGGAGTGCAGCGACGCGATCACCGCACCCGCGCCGAGCAGGTCCTCCACCGCGGGCCGGAGGCCGTCGTCGGGCCACCGCTCCCCCGCGGCGACCACGCCGACGGGACGATCAGCGGTGCCGTACCCGTGCGCCGCGAGCCATTGCCCCACCGCGTCCGCGTTGCGCAGGCACGCGGCGAGGACGATGGCCGTGCCCGCCGCGGCGGCGATGGCCGAGCCGTTGGGCGACGGGAGGACCAGGCGAGGGGGCGCCGGAGCCCGCCGCAGCGCCGCCGGGGACAACGACCACGGACGTGCCGCCGTCGCCATCCGGCGCCCCACCGCCAACTCGGCGTCCCGCTCGGCGGCGTAGGCGGCAGCGCTGCCGTCCCGCCACCGGTAAGGCAGAACACGGGTGCCCGACTCGACCGCCACCGACACCGACGTCGTGAACGAGAGCACGTCGACCACCACCAGGCAGGCGACGCCCGCAGCGAGCCGTTCCGCGCCCACCGGCCCCCATTCGAACCGCGTCCCGAACCCGACCTGCGCGAAGCACTCGTCCACACCCCGGATCATGCCGGACCCGAGCAACGGCGACGGCGGAACTCCGCATCTCCGCAGGACGTGCACGACCCACATCCGGCCGAGGTCCTGGCTTCCCCGCCAGACCGGTACTTCTTGCGTGAGGGAGGGCTCGCGTCGGGTGTGCGTTCCGCGTCCGACGGTCGGGACGGTCGGACGCCGGGGGGTCGAACCGTCGGCGCGCACGCTGGTCGTCGTCCGTTGACCAGGAACGGAACCGTGCGCCGCGAACGTGCCTAATCTGGGTTGCGGAAGATCAGGGATACGGGTGAGGACGGTATGGGGTCGCGGAATTTGCTGGTGGTGGATGACGAGCCGACGGTGCGGGAGCTGCTGGCGGCGACGTTGCGGTTCGCGGGGTTCCGGGTGACGGCCGCCGCGACCGGGGCCGAGGCGGTGCGGGCGGCGGTGGACGAACGTCCGGATCTGGTGCTGCTGGACGTGATGTTGCCGGATGTGGACGGCTTCGAGGTGCTGCGGCGCCTGCGGGAGGTGCGCGGCGGGCAGGTGCCGGTCCTGTTCCTCACCGCTCGCGACGCGCCTCGGGACAAGGTGCAGGGGCTGACGCTGGGCGGTGACGACTACGTGACCAAGCCCTTCGACCCGGAGGAGCTGATCGCCCGCATCCACGCGGTGCTGCGCCGTTCCGGGCACGCCGGGACCTCGGGGGCGATGACCGTCGCGGACCTGGAGGTCGACCCGGACAGCCACCAGGTGCTGCGCGGCGGGGAGCCGATCCGGTTGTCCCCCACCGAGTTCCGGCTGCTGACCTACCTGGTTCGCAACTCCGGGCAGGTGGTGTCCAAGCGGCAGATCCTCGACGAGGTGTGGCAGTACGACTTCGGCGGTGATCCGAGCATCGTGGACACCTACATCAGCTACCTGCGGCGCAAGGTGGACAACGCCGAACCCAAGCTGATCCACACGGTGCACGGGGTGGGTTACGTCCTGCGCGGGCCGCGCTCGTGATGGCCCGGCTGTCGCTGCGCGCCCGCGTGCTGCTGATCGCGATCGGCCTGCTCGCCGCGGGCCTCGCGATCGGCAGCGTCGTGGTGATCGGCGCGCTGGAGCGCAACCTGGTCGGCAAGCTCGACGCGCAAGTGGTGGCGACCGCCGAAGCGGGCGCGACGATCTACAAGGTGCCCGGTCCCGGCGCGCCCGATCCGATGCCGAGTCCCGGCCCGACCGATCCGGGCGGCGCCGGGCAGGGAACGGTCGTGGTGCGGGACAACTTCGCACTGCCCGGCTCCACCGTCTACACCGCGCGGCTGCGCGCGGACGGCACGATCGCCGAGGAGGACCGGGGCGCGGGGCGGGACGCGGCCGGGCCGGACCTCGCGGGGATCACCGCCACCGCGCAGCCGGTCGACGTGCGGAGCCGGTCGGGTTCGCAGCACTGGCGGCTGGTGGCGCATGCCGGCCCGGACGGGCTGGTCGTCACCGCGATCTCGCGGGCCGAGGTGGACGACACCGTCGGTCAGCTGCGGGCGGTGTCCGCCGGTACGGCCGCGGTGCTGCTGACCGTGCTGGCGCTGGCCGGGTGGTTCGCGATGCGCGCCGGATTGCGACCGCTGCGCCGGATCGAGCAGACCTCGGCGGCCGTCGCGGCGGGCGACCTCGCCAGCCGCGTTCCCGAATCGGGCGGGCCGGGCACCGAGATCGGGCGGCTGTCGCGGGCGCTGAACGTGATGCTCGGCCAGAACGAGGCCGCGTTCGCCGCGCGCAGCGAGTCGGAGGCGCGGATGCGCCGCTTCGTCGCGGACGCCAGCCACGAGTTGCGCACCCCGCTCGCCGGGATCAAGGGGTTCAGCAAGCTGCACCGGATGGGCGCGCTGCCCACCGGAGTGGACGCGATGTCCCGGATCGAGAAGGAGTCCGACCGGCTGGAACGCCTCGTGGAGGACCTGCTGCTGCTGGCGCGGCTGGACGAGCAGATCCCGTTGCAGCTCGCCCCCATGGACCTGCGGACACTGGCCGCCGACGCGCTGCACGACGTGCACGCGCTCGACCCGACCCGGACCGCCGAACTCACCGGTCCGGGCGGCGGCCCGCCCGCGGCCGCACCCGCGCTGGCCGACGAGGAGCGGTTGCGGCAGGTCGTGACGAACCTCGTCGGCAACGCGATCCGCCACACGCCGCAGGGCACACCCGTGCGGATCGGCGTCGGCGCGGTGGAGGACGGCGCGGTGCTGGAGGTCGCCGACGACGGTCCCGGACTCGCCGCCGAACAGGCGGAGCGGGTGTTCCAGCGGTTCTACCGGGCCGACGACTCCCGCAACCGCTCCAGCGGCGGATCGGGGCTGGGCCTGGCGATCGTGCGCTCGCTGGTGGAGGCGCACCACGGGCGCATCGAGCTCGACACCGCCCCCGGGGCGGGCACGCGGGTCCGGGTAGTGCTGCCGCCGGCCGTCGAGTCGGAGTGATCTCGGAGAATTCCTGGGAGTTCTCCTGGAGAACCATCCCCGTCGGGCCACCGCTGCCGCAGCGTCCGGGAGGAACGTGGCGCGGTTCCCAGGAATCTCCCAGATCCGCTCCGATTTCACCAAGATCGACCGGTCAACCTGAGTGGGTCAGCTGCTCCACGAGGAAAGGAAATCCCATGCGGATCAACACTCTGCGACGCACCTCCGCGATCGCCGGACTCGCCCTGGTCCCCGCGCTGGCCTTCGGCGCCGCGGCGCAGGCCGCGCCCGCCACCCCCGCCGCGCCGACCTCCGCGTCCGCCGAGCAGGCCCCGGCCGCGGCGCCCCAGGAGGCCATCGCCGAGACCGGCACGATCTCCCAGGTCGGGCAGGTCGAGACGCCGGAAGGCCGGTTCACCGCGTTCCAGTTCGGTCCCGAGGGCACCTGGTGGCTCGCGGGTGCGGACACCGTCGTGACCAAGGGCGGCCAGGTCGTCGCGCCGGAGGCCCTCCAGGTGGGCGACGACGTCACCGCCGAGGGCGAGTTCGACGGCCGGACCGCTTCCGCGTCGCGCGTCGAGGTTCGCTGAGACCGGCCGGGCCGCGGAGGACCCAGGTCCTCCGCGGCTCGGCTGCCGAGCTCTGCCCGCGACCCCGAAGCGGGCAGGGCGGCGGGTTCTCGGCGGCTTCCTCGCCGCGGAAGCGATCGCGAGGAAGTCGCCGAGAACCGCCGGTAGTCCCTACTGCTCCACCGCCGGAACGTCCTAGGGCTTGCGCGCCACCGCTGCGAAGCACACCGCGTTCTGCGGGTTCTCCGCGGCGAACTCGTCGACCTCGGTCAGGTCGGAACGCCATTCCGAGGTGAACGCGACGCCCGGTTCCAGCAGTTCCCAGCCGGTGAAGAAGCGGCGGAACTCCAGTTCGTCGCGGGCGGTGAAACCGGGGTTCTGGGTGTCCTTGTAGGAGTCGATGAAGTCCAGCGTCTGCGACCGGACGGGTTCCGCGACGCCGTCGACGGTGGCGTGGCTGATCGCGAGCCTGCTGCCCGCGGGCAGCGCTTCCTTGTAGCGCTCCAGCGCGGCCTCCGGGTGCTGCTCGCGGGGGATGAAGTGCAGCAGCGCCACCGCGAGCACGCCGATCGGGCGGCTGAAGTCGAGCAGTTCCCTGGTGGCCGGTGCGGCGAGGATGCTGTCGGGTTCGAGGAAATCCCCCTGCACCACACCGGTTCCGGGCACCGCGTCGAGCAGCTCCTTGGTCTGCACGACCGCCACCGGCTCGTTGTCCGCGTAGAGCACGCGCGCGTCCGGGTTCACCTGGTGGGCGATCTCGTGCGTGTTGCCCACGGTGGGCAGGCCGGCGCCGATGTCGAGGAACTGGTCGATGCCCTCTTCGGCCATGGTCTGCACCGCGCGGCGCAGGAAGGTGCGGTTCCACCGGGCCACGTCGGCGATGTGCGGCAGCTTCTCCTTGGCCTGGGCCACGAAAGCCCGGTCCGACGCGAAGTTGTGCGCTCCGCCGAGGTACGCGTCGTACACGCGGGCCGCGCTCGGGAGCTCCACGTCCACACCGAGCTCCCGCCACCTGTCTTGATCACCAGCCATTCACCCAAAGTAGTGATCACCAGAGGTGACGACAACCACCCGTTGGACGGTCGGGTTCCCCCTCCCAGCACTGAAGAACCGGCTTGACCTGGGTAATCCCGATCTTGAAACTTCGCTCAGTAACGAACCTCACCAGCGCCCCCGGGTCGTCGCCGTGATCAGACCGCTGCCTGCTCGCGGGACCGCTGGCGTTCGAGACCGCTCTCGGTCTGCAGCGGGATCTCCTTGATGCCGAGCACGGCGATCAGCGACACCGCGCCCAGCGCGGCGGCCACCACGAAGATCGTCGCGGTGCCGTTGCCGTACGCGCCCCGCACGATGTCGGCCAGCGCGGGCGGCAGCTGGTTGAGGCTGCCCAGCCCCACCCCGGCCGAGTCGCCGCCCGCCGGGACCTGGACGCCGATCGCGGCCAGCCCGCGCGCGATCCGGTCGCTCACCTCGGTCGCCAGCACCGCGCCCAGCACCGACACCCCGACGGTGCCGCCGAGCGAGCGGAAGAACGTCACGGTGGAGCTCGCCGCGCCCAAGTCCGAGGGGGCGACGGTGTTCTGCACGGCCAGCACCAGGTTCTGCATCATCATGCCCATGCCGCTGCCGAGCAGGAACAGGTAGCAGCCGAGCAGCACCATGCTCGTGCTCTCGGTGATCGTGCCCAGCAGGCCGAACCCCACGACCGTGAGCGCACCGCCGCCGACCAGGTAGCCCTTCCAGCGGCCGAAGCGGGTGATCAGCGCGCCGGACCCGGCCGAGGAGAGCATCGATCCGATCACCATCGGCAGCGTCAGCAGACCGGCCGCGGTCGGGCTGTAGCCGCGGGCGATCTGGAAGTACTGCCCGAGGAACACCGCCCCGCCGAACATGGCGATGCCGACGGCGATGCTCGCGACGGTGGCCAGGACGGTGGTGCGGTCCCGGAACAGGCGCAGCGGGATGATCGGCTCCGGAACCCGCGCCTCCACGACGACGGCCAGCGCCAGCAGCGCCGCGCCGAACCCGGCCAGCGCCCAGGACGTGCCCGAGGCCCAGGCGAACTGCTTGCCGCCGAGCGTCACCCAGATCAGCAGCGCGCACACGCCGCCCGCGATGAGCGCCGCGCCGAGGTAGTCGACCCGCACCTCCCGCTTGATCACGGGCAGGTCGAGGGTGCGCTGCACGACGATCAGCGCGACCACCGCGAGCGGCACCCCGGTGAAGAAGCACCACCGCCAGCCGAGCCAGCTCGTGTCCACGATGAAACCGCCCAGCAGCGGCCCGGCGACGGTGGCCACCGACATGACCGCGGCGATGGGCCCGGTGTACTTGCCGCGTTCCCGCGGGCTGATCATGGCCGCGACCACGATCATCACCAGGGACTGCAGGCCACCGAGCCCGAGCCCTTGCAGCGCGCGCCACGCGATCAGCGTGCCGACGGACTGCGCGAGGCCCGCCGCGACGGAACCGGCGGTGAAGATGCCGATCGCGATCTGCACCAGCAGCTTCTTGCTGAACAGGTCGGCGAGCTTGCCCCAGATCGGGGTGCTCGCGGTGGAGGCGAGCAGGGTCGCGGTGACCACCCAGGTGTACTGGTCCTGGCTGCCGCGCAGCTCGGTGATGATCGTGGGAAGCGCGGTGGACACGATGGTCGACGACAGCAGGGCCGTCATCATCGCCAGCAGCATCCCGGTGAGCGCCTTGATGATCTGGGGCTGCGTCATCCGGCCGCTCTCCTCGGCCGTGGACTCCGGTACGGGCGCGTCGGGCACGGGTGGTCTCCTGTGGGGAACGTCGTGGGAGTCAACCTGGACCGCCCGACGGCCCCTCCAGACCGCCACCGCTGCACGGTGACCCGCGGGCAATGGTTGATACCTTCAACCATACGCGAGCCGTTGCATCGTGCAACCAGTCGCCCGGAGTCCGACCCCGCGCGGTGGCCCGATCCCGCGACGAGCGGGCCACCGCACGCGCGACGCATCAACGCCCGGCGGCATCCCTGATCCCGGCCAGGTACCGGTCGAAGGTCCACTGCCCCTGGACGTGCTCCCCGCGCGGCAGCAACCCGCCGCCGCGCATGCGGGCGCCGACCTCACCGGGCGCGAAGATCGGCAGCACGAGCTTGCGCAGCCCGCGCGCCTCGACCAGGCGGCGCGCCATGTCGACCACGTCCATCCGCTCGGGGCCCGCGAGCTCCGGCGCGTAGCCCGTCGCGTCCTGCTCCGCGTGCGCGACCAAGCTCGCCGCCACCTCCTCCGCCGCCACGGGCCGCGACAGCATCCGCGGCACCACCGCGACGGGCGAGCGGTTCGCGAGCAGCGGCTCCGGGAACTCGAAGAACTGCGTGGCGCGCAAGATCGTCCACGGAACGCCGCCGCCCGCGACGACCTCTTCCTGCGCCCGCTTCCCGTGGTAGTAACCGAAATCGACGGCGTCGCAGCCCACGATCGACAACGCGACCAGGTGGCGCACACCGGATCGCCGCGCCGCCGCGAGCAGGTTCCCGCTCGCGCGGGCGAAGAACTCGACCGAGACCCGCTTGCGGACCGTGACCACGTTGCTCACGTCGATCACCGCTCGGCAACCGGACAAGGTCCCCTCCAGCCCGGCGCCCGTGACCAGGTCGACGCCCTGCGCACGCGCCAGCACCACCGGCTCGTGCGCCGCGGCCAGCAGCCGCGCCACGACCATGCGCCCCACCAGCCCGGTGCCTCCCGCTACCGCGATCCTCATCGGCTCCTCCTCCCGCGTTCGGCCGGTGCTCACCGGCGTCGAGTCGGGGACGAGACGGCCCGCGGCCGATGTGACAGCAGGTGATCGGAGTCACCGCCACGAGCCGCCCTGTCACACCGGCGGTGCCGCTCTCGTCCTCCGAGCACCGGCGGACGAGCGTCGCCCCCACGGGACGCGGTCTCCCGCCCGTTCGCTCGCGAGCCGGAGTCCGAGCGCCGAAGACCGGGAAGGTCACCGAACATGTCGAACGAAGCACCGACCGAACGCAGCGGCCGGACGAAGGTCGCCGTCGACCGAGCCGCCCTGGTGGCACTGATGCTGGTCGCGGCCGGCACCGGCTGCTGGGCGTACCTCGCCCCGCTGTCCTGGCACCTGTCGTTCCCCGGTTTCGGCCTGAGCTGGCTGCCGCAGCTCGGCCCGTACAACGAGCACCTCGCGAAGGACACCGGTGCGATGTTCCTGGCGCTGGCCGTGCTCAGCGCGATCGCGCTCCGGCGGGCCGCCGATAGGGCGCTCGTGCGCGTCGCCGGGGCGGCATGGCTGGTGTTCGACGTCCTGCACCTCGGCTACCACCTGACGATGCTGCACATGTACGGCCCGCTGGACCAGGTGCTCAACGTGCTCAGCCTCGGATTCCTGGTGGTGCTGGCGCTCGTCCTCGTCTTGCCCGCACGCCACCGCTGAGCGACCGGCGGGCGGCATGCGCGATCTCACAGGTCATTGCGACTTGCCGGAAAGAATGGTTAGGCTAACCTAACCAAGATCTTCGGCCGATGCGATGCACCATCGGCGGCCCTCGATCCCCACCCCGCCACCAGGCGACCAGCGCGCAGCTGCTCGTCGCGATGCCGCCTGCCTCGCTCCGGTTCGCCCGGCGCGGCCCAGGTTCGATGGAGAGAACAAGCGCATGCCCACCGAACTACCCGCCGGGCTCCAGAAGGCCCTGGAGATCGTCGGCGGCCAGCCGTGGCCCGAGGGCGACGAAGCAGGACTGGAACGCATCGCCGGCGCTTGGGATTCGTTGATAGGCGCGATCGACGAGACCGCCGCGGCGCTGCGGAAATCGGTGCACGGGCTGCAGGAGCACATGCGCGGCGAATTCGCCGAGTCCTACGGGGACCACGTCCGCGGCACGCTGCTGCCGACGCTCGACGGCCTGCGGGAGACCGCGCGCGGACTCGCCGACCAGGCGCAGAACACCGCCGCGGACATCCAGTACGCCCGGATCATGATCGTGGTGCAGCTGGTGATGCTGGCGGCGACGATCGCGCTGGCCTGGATCCCGGGGATCGGGCAGGCGCTGGTGGCCGCGGCGGCATCGGTGGCGCGCGTGGTCATCGGCCGGGTGCTCTCGCAGGTGCTGGCGAACATCATCGCGCGGGCGGGCACCACCGTGGCCGGGCGCGTCGCGTTGAACGCCGCTTCCGGCGCGGTCGTCAACGAAGTCGTCGAGCTGTCGCTGGACGCCACCGTCCAGGGATTGCAGCTGGCCACCGGCAAGCGCACCGACTGGAACGAGCAGTTCACCAAGGGAGCGGCCATCAGCGGCGCGGTCGGCGGAGCCGCGGCCGGGGCGGCCGGTTCGCTCGTGCACGAGCTGACCCGGATCGGCGGTGCCGCGCTGAAGAAGTCCGCGAGCGCACCCGGTGCGGGTGGCGGCCTCGGCCGCGACGCGGTGCGCGGGATGGACCGGTTCGCGGACAGCCGGGCCGGGAAGGAGGCGAACCGGGCCCTCGGCGCCGGAGCTCAGGGCGCCGCGGCGCTGGCCGGGGACGCGGCGGCGAACGCGGCCGGCGGGATGCAGGGCGTGGGCGCGTACACGTTCACCTCGGCCGCGTTGGAGAGCCTTGCGGGCGGACGCGGTCGAGGACGCGGCGGTGCCGGGGCCTACGGCCCGGTGCAGGCGGCGCCCGACGTGGGCGACGCGATCGGCGGGCTGGATTCGGTGACCACCGAGTCGACCGGGCCGGACCTGCCCAGCGCGGAATCCGCCGCGCGCGGCGACACGACGGCGTCCGATGCCGCCGCGGGCGGTGACCCGGTCAGGACGGTCTCGCGGGACGCCGTGCCGGAATCAGGTCCGGAGCGCGCGGACGGCGTTGCCGAAACACGTCCCCGCGCCGCACCGGATCCGCGCTCGTCCACAGTGGAGTCGAATTCATCGAGCGCGGCTCGCTCGACCTCGGGAGCCGAAGCGATCGCGGACGCGGTTCCCGCCACGCGACGGTCCGACGACGACTCCGGCACGGCTCCGGCTCCGGCTTCGACCACGGGTTCGGACGCGCCGCGGGGCCGATCCGAGGCGGAGGGCATCTCCAGCAGTGATGCGAGAAGTGCCGAGCCGAGCCAGGAGCGTCGCGAGGAGTCCACCCCGGCGACGCCCCGGGAACGAGCCGCCGCACTGCACCGGGAGTCGCCCGCTCAGGATTCCGCGATCGAAGACCACCGGAATACCGGTTTCCCTGAGAACACCGCGCAGAATTTCACCGCAGGGCAACGGGAAACGCCGGTCGAACATCGCGCGTCGGAGTCGGCACGGCAGTTCGCCGCGGCCGAGCGGGCGGAGACCGCGACCGAGCAGACGCCCCGCGATCCGCGATCGGAATCCGCCGAACCGGCGCGCGGAACCGGACACCCGCACCCGGCGGAATCCGGCGCGGCACAGGGGCGGAACGCCACAACCGGGGACGACACGGCTGCCCCCTCCCGCACCTCGACGTCGGCGGAGTCGGCGCCGGACGCATCCGCCCGGCAGGACTCGCCGACCGCCGACACGACGACGGAGCCCGCGCCCCGTGTCGCACCGCAGGAACCCGCTGGCATCGCGCCGCACGACCCGGCCACCGCGGACGGCGCGCGGCACGACGACACCGCATCGCCGCAGCGCGCCGTCGGCGAATCCGCGCGGAGCGAAACGGCTTTCGCGCGACCCGCGAGTGATTCAGTGTCGTCCGACTCCACCGATGTGCTCGCTGGGGAGCACTCGCGCACAGCTCCCGTGCCGCACTCCCCCGTCGACCGCGCAGCTCCGTCCGAACTGAGCTCCGCTCAGGACGGCGACGCGCCCAGCGCCGCCGCGCGTGCGCAGGGCGACTCGGCATCGCCCCCGGTCGCGCCGCGCGAAGCGGCACCTGAGGCCGAACTCGCCGCGACCACCGCCACCGAGCGCGCACCGCACGAGCAGGACGACACGGCCCCGGCCGAGCCTCGCCAGCGCGACGTGGAACGCGCCGAGCCGCACGACCGGGAGACTCCGCAGGAGCAGCACCGCGACCACCGCATTGCACCGGCCCAGCCGGACGGAACCGACCGGTCGGTGATCCAGCACGCCACCGACCACTCGGATCCGGGCTCCCGGAGCGAAACCGGCCAGCGGGAGCCGACGATCCAGAACGAGACCCGCCAGCCGGAGTCGACGATCCACAGCATCACCGCCCGACCGGAGCCAGGAGCCCGGAGCGAGACGGATCAGCCCGGCTTCCGGCAGCGGGGTGACACCGCCCAGGTGGCGCGAGACAGCGCCGAACGGGTCGCGCCGCCGGAGCAGCGCGTCGGCCAGGAGGGGACCCGATCCGCTGAGCCCTCAGCGGTTCCGGCCACGACTCCGCTGCCGAACCACTCGGTCGCGACGCACTCCGCACCGTCCTCCGCACCTACGACGGCGAGCCCTTCCGGCACCGCGAGCACCCCCGGCATCACGAGCGCTCCCGGCACCCCTCACGATGCGCACACGCGACCGGCTACCAGCAGCGACCCGAGCGGACCGGCGGGGAACGCGACGCGCCGCCCGGCCACGACCTCGGCGACGGCCGAGACCGGCGCCGCCCCTCCAGACCGGCGACCGGACGCGCCCGCCCCGCCGCCGCGCGCGCACCTGCGTCAGGAACGCGCAGCGGAGCCCGCCCCGCGCGCGCACGAGGATTCGGCGCCGCCCGCCCGCGAGCACGCGCCCCGCTCGGGACTCCCGACCGTTCCCGAGCGGGCGCACCTGTCCGACGCGGACGGCATCCCGCTGCGCGAGCTCCCCACCCGATCCAGGGGCGCGGAGCTCGACCCGGCGTCCGAACCCGACCGGGCACCGCTCGCGGCGACACGGCTCCAGGAGGGTTCCGGCGACGTCGTCCTGGACATCGACGGCACCGCTCCGCGCGAAGGCCCGGTCACCGAGCGGACCCAGCGCGTCCACGACCTGGTGCGGCACAACGCGGTCATCGCCGACGCCATCGACGGCACCGCGCTGCGAGCGGACGCGCGGGCCGCGCTGCACCGAGCGGAGGTCCCGGCGGCGCGCGTCGACCGGTTGCTCGACGGCCTGTCCGACATCGCGCTGAAGGACGACTTCAAGGTGCTCACCCAGGAAGGACTTCGGTTGCGCACCGGGCAGGGCGCGGACGCGGTGGAGGTCCACGTCCGGCTGCGGCCCGGTGACGACACCTCGGACGGCGCCTCGCCGGAACCGACCTCGGGCAAGCAGGACTTCGCGCACGGCACGGATTCGGTGGCGGGCGGCGCCTACGGCAAGGCCGCCGGGGACAAGCAGTCCGGTCCGCGCCGCGACGGCGGATTCAACCACTTCCTGTCGCTGCCGCCCCCGACGGGCACCTCGAACCCGCACCGCACGATCGACCCGTCGTTCGGGTTCCGCGGCGCCACCCCGCAACCGTCCTGGGCGCACGGCGACACCACCGAGCTGGAGCACAGCGCGAGCTACACCCCGCCGAACACGTGGTCCGGCAGCACCCACGACCTCGTGCACGACCTGGTCGTGCGGCGCCCCGACCGGACCACGGCGAGTTCGGGGACGCAGCCGGGCGGCGCGAAGCTGACCATGCCGGAGGTGCTGGTGCAGGTCGACGCGGCCGAGGCGAAGTCAGCGGGCGGCCCGCGCGCGACCTTCGTGCGGGGTGATCAGGGACTGTTCGACGTGCTGAGCGATCTGGTGGGCGGTCATCCGCGGTGGACGGCCGCGACCGGCGCCGTGAACTCGCCGGTGCGCAACGACCTGCTGGAGCTCACGGGGAGCAAGAGCCTGTCGCACCTGGGCAACGACGTGCTCGACGGCTCGACGCTGACGAAGGCGCTGGAGATGCACGACGACGCGGGCCGCAGGCGCACCGCGCAGGTGGAGATCCGGTTCCGGCAAGGCGGCGCGCGGGGGTTCACCACTCCGCCGCGCCCTGAACCGGCGACCTCGGAGGCCGGATCGCAGCGGCCCGGCACGTCCGCGGGCACGAGCCCGGCGGAGCGCAGCGATCCCGGCTCATCCGAGCTCCGTCCCCCGCCGGACTCGGAAGAAGCGGCACGCAGCGTCCCGGCCACGGCGGAGACCAGCGCATCCGACGAGACGTCCGGATCGGCGGAAACCGCGCGGAAATCCGGGAAGGACGCCGAACCGGACGACGAGCCGAAACCGACGATGCTCACCGAGCAGGGCCGCGGCTACAAGAACGAGGCCTCGCACACGGCGGGGTCCGCGCAGCCGTTCAACGTCAACGCCGGGCTCGGGCTCGGCTTCACCTGGAGCCTGTTCGACAAGCCGGGCACCGCGCAGCCGAGCTACACCCACGGCGACCGGCTGGACCTGCGGCTGGACGGTCGGGCGTTCCGGTCCAGCGGCACCGACCGCTCCACCGTGCGCACGGTGGAGAACACCGCCGCGACCACGTGGTTCGGCAGCGGACGGCTGCACGGCGTGGTCGGCGACCTCACCTACGACGTCACGGTCCGCTTCGACGACGGCCAGGTCCGCCACGCGGGCCACCACGTTCCGGAAGGCGCCACGACCTGGTCGCTGGCCGAGCCCGACGCCCCGGACAAGCCGGCGGACGACCCGGGCCACCTCGCCGAGGACAACACGGCCCCGTTCGCTCCACACCGGGTGATCGGGGCCGCGGAGACCCACTTCCCCAACGCCGACGGCCTGCGCACGGCGCTGCGGGACCGGTTGCCCGCCGCCGTGCTGCGCGATGACGCGGGGACCGCCGGGAACGTGCGCGCCTCGGACAACGAGGTGGCGTTGCGCTACTTCACCTCGCCGCGCGGGTTGCTGTCGCACTCCCCCGAGCTCAACGGCGACGGCATGTCGTTCCTGCTGAACCGGGGGACGCACGCCGGCACCGGCACCCCGGACGACTTCGTGCGCGTCGTGATCCGGGCGGTGCCGCGCGAAGGCTCCGCCGTCGAAGCCGGCACCGCGAGGGCATCCGCGGCGGGGAGCTCACCCGACGCGCGGGACACCGCCGACGCGAGCACCACCGACTCTGACGACTCCGGGAGCACGCGACCCGTCGGCCTCGCCGGCTCAGCGGACGGCGTGGTTCCTCCCAGCAGCGCGCAACGCCGCTACACGCCCGAAACCGACCGCTCCCGCGAGGGATCCGGTTGGGAGGACACGACGTTGCGCGGCGAACTGCAGGAGAAGGGCCGCATCGACCACTCCGAAACGGTCCGCGGCGCGACCACCGCCGGCGGCGGTTCCGGGGTTCGCGCGGGCATCGGCTCCGAGCGCATCAACCGCACCCTGGAGTTCACCGCCGGGTACAACCGGTCGTTCGGCGGCGAGCAGCGCACCGTGGACTCCTCCAGCGGGCAGGGACGCGGGTTCGGCTGGTCCGGGAAGAAGTTCACCGCGCACCAGCGCCCGATCGACTACGAGATCTCGTTGCGCGACAACGGGATCGTGGAGCGCTTCACCGTCGACGGCGGCGCGGCCACCACCTACCGCAGCGGGCGCACCGCGCTCACCGAGCCCGCCACCGACGGCAACTCCGAGTACCGCGCGGTCGACCACGACGCCCCGGCGCGCCCGGACGGCTGGGCGCCCGGCTCGTTGCCGGACCACTTCGCCGTGCACGGGCTCGACCTGCCCGCGGGCCGCGCCGATCGGCTCAGCGGCGAGCTGCTGGGCGAACACCCGGACGGCGCGCAGGTTGCGGAGCAGCAGGTGCACGTCTTCGCGGGCGAGGACAAGGTCGCGGTGAACCTGGACCGCGCCACGACCGGCACGTACACCACCCCGGTGCACCGGTACGCCGAAGGCGAATGGCTCGGTTTCCGCAACCGGCTCGGCGACGCCGCGATGCACGTGGCGCTGAGCAATCCGCGCGTCTCCGGCCCGCCGACGAAGATGACGTTGACGTTCATCGGCAAGTCGACCGGCTCCACCGGGCACGGTTCGGAACGCGGCAGGACCGACTACACCTTCGGCAACGGCCGGATGAGTGTGGCGCCGATCAAGCAGTTCTACCTGCTGCCGCAGCCCGGTTACGGGTACGCGCGCAACGACTCCGAAGGCGGTTCGGTCAAGCAGGAGCACGAGCACACCACGACGACCACCTACGACGGTCCGGCGTACCTGGTCACCTACGACACGACGACGCTGCTGTCCGGGCGCGACGTCGTCCACACCGGGGTCGGCCCGTACGACGGGCGCGGTGTCGGCGAGTGGCGGCACGCGCAGGCGGACCGGCGGGACTCGGTGCAGGTGTGGGTGCCCGCGCGGGAGATCGACCAGGTCGGGTTGCCGCCCGGCTGGGACGACGGTCACGACCGCGCGGACGCCGAGCCGCGCACGTCCGGCGAACGCGCGCCCGCCTCCGACCGCGCGGGCGAGGGCGACGACGCGTCCCGCGGCACCGCCGAGGAGCGGCCGGTGCCGAGGCTGGTCCTCGACGGGCACGCCTCGCCGAGCGTGCGTCCCGAGGTGACCGAACGACTCGTCTCGCAGATCAAGGACTCGCTGCTGCGGGTGCCGCCCGCCGAGGTCCCGCAGGCCGCACTGGCCCGGTTCACCCGCTTCCTCACCTCCGGCATCGCCGACGCCGCGGGACGCGTCGTCCACGGTTCCGGGCAGCGGGTCGCGGCCGAGGACCTGGCTCGGCAGGTCCTCGGTGACGTCTCGCCGCGCGGCCTCGCGACGTTGCTGCCCGACCTGGTGGGGCTCGGCAAGGAGTGGTCGACGTCGGTGGACGGCCCGCTCGGCTCGACCAGGCTGAGCCTGCTGCTGCGGGCTCGGCTCGGCGAAGGCCGTTTCACCGGGACCGACGAGGGCTGGTCGGACAACCACCAGTCGAAGGCCACGACGACCACGAGCGCGGTCGTGTCGTCGAGCCGTTCGCACAACGGCAACTTCTCGCTGCGCACCCCGATCTACACGGACGCGCAGATCGCTCGCTCGGTCGGGGCGGGCGCGATGACGACGGGTTCGCTCGCGGACACGCGCAAGCGCACCGAGGAGTCGGTCACCGAACGCACCACGTCCCAGTTCACCTCCGGCGACATCGCCTGGTTCAGCCACCCGATCGAACTGGAGCTGGAGGTCCGCCGGACCGCGCACGCCAACCACGCGGCGCGCGCGCTCACGGGCGGCCTCGTCGACAACATCATGCCCGGGGCGGACGTGCGGCATCCGCGCGTCGACGCCATCCCGGACGCGGTGCACAGCTACCACCCCGCCGGAGAGAGCGCCCCCGGTGACCGCGAGGCGCAGCCGGTCACCGGATTCCCCGACGCGCACTACTCCCGCGCCGGCGGCGGCTCGATCGCCGGGGTGGTGCGGGACGTCCTCGACGGTGTCCCGGCGGGCGAGCACACCGGGCAGGCTCCCCCGGCGGTCCCGCCGGAGGCGACCTCGGCCCGCCAGGCCATCAACACCGGGGCGAGCCCGTCGGCGCTGTCGGCGCACCTGCCGGACGCGCTCGGCGACACCGGCTACCGCTTGGACGGGCTCGACCACGACGCCCGTTACCGGACCGCGTTCGGGCAGCGGCACCCGTTGCGGTCGCTGACCTTCCACGTCCGGCTGGAGCAGGCGCGGGTGACGCCCGCCGGGTACACGCCGCTGGAAGGCTTGGAGATCAACAAGACGGAGGTCTCGAAGAGCTCGGTGAACGACGAACGCACTTCCGGTCCGATGTGGAACACGCTGATGGCTTCGGCTCCGCTGACCCTGTTCCCGCGGCCGACGGCGGGCAGCAGCTTCGAACCGGGCACCGCGCTGACCGAGATGGGCGAGGTGCGCGGCAGCGGCCCGGCGCTGAGCTGGCAGCGCACCGACACCGCCGCCCTCAACGGCAAGAAGACCGAGGACATCGAGCTCTCCGACGGGGAGATCTACCTGGTCGAGGCCCGCGCGCGGTGGACCATCACCCCCGGATACCGGGGCGAGGTCCCCTCGGAGTGGACTGCGCCCCGGACCGCGCGGGACGCGGTGCACGTGCGCACCGACGAGAACGGCTTGCGCGCGATGGGCCTGGAACCACCGCCGAAGACCGAGGACGACTCCGACGCGGAGTCCGACGTGTTCTTCGACGCGGTGTCGGACTTCGGCGAGGACGTCTTCCACGACGCCCCCACAGACCCGGCCCCACCAGGAGACGAACCCACCTCGGAGCTGGCGCACTTCCTCACCCCGAGCAGAGAGAACCGTTGAGAATTTCTAGTCACCGGCGAAGCCGCTGAGCAGCGACCACCAAAGCAACTGGAACACCCGCGGGTTCTCAGCTGTCTTCTCGCGAGGACAGCTGAGGTTCCGCCAAGCGACCCACCAAGCAAAAAGACCCCGACCCCCATCACAAGTCGGATTCGCCGAGGCGGTGTAGGAGGCGGGTGAGCTCGGCGACGTCGTCGGGGTTCCAGCCGCCCAGCGCTTCGCGCCACCGCCGCGCCTGGTCGGCGAGCTGCTCGGCGACCTTCGCGCGGCCGTCCTCGGTGAGCACGACGAGGCGGGCGCGGGCGTCGCTGGGGTCGGGCACCCGTTCGGCGAGGCCGATCCGCACGACGGCGTCGACCTGCCTGCTCACGGTGGACTTGTCCAGCGACAGCGCCCCGGCGATGGCCGACATGCGCATCGCCCCCTCCTTCGACAGGAGGACGACCAGCGGATAGGCGGTCGGGTCGAGCCGGGGGTGCACGGCGCGGGCGAGCTCGCGGGTGCGCAACCGCGTGCGGCGCCCCAGTTCGCGCATCTCCTCTTCCAGGGCTGGCAGGTACTCCTCCGCGGACACCTGGCTCCTTCCGTGCCGAACCGATCAGTTGATCTTACGGCTCGTCTTCGCTCTCGGCCTGCGCAGCGGGGCGAGCACCGGAACCTCAGCGGCGACGCCGGTCAACGGCTTCGCCGCTGACGAGAACACGATCGACCATGCTGCTCATCCGGCACGACGAGTTCACGGGCGAGCAGTGGGAGACCCCGCCGCGGATCGATCAGGTCATCACCTGATCACCCAGGGTGCACGCGACGCCCTCCCCGGTGCTCACACCCGGTGCGAGACCAGGCATCCTGGGCACCGTGCCGCCAGGCGGCACCCACTGAGGAACCGGAACCAGAGGAGGCACGGCATGAGCGAGCCCGACCCGTTGATCGACCCGACCCGCGACCCGAACCCCGGCGTCGCCGACCACGCCGCCCCCGAGGGCGCCGACATCGATCCCCTGATCGACCTGTCCCGCGACCCGAACCCCGGCGTCCCCAACCACGCCAAGCCGGACGAGGACTGAACGTCCTTCTCCGCAGCGACTTGCGCGGCGGTCGAGTAGCGGAACCTCAGCGGCTTCCTCGGTGCGGGATCGATCTCTCATGCATGCCGTACACAGCGAAATCGGTGCCCTCACGAGGAAGCCGCTGAGAACCCGACCGCTCGGGGTGACCTTCGCCGCTGCCGGGGTTCCGAACCGATGACCGCTGTGGCCACCGGCGGGTCCTACGGGCTGTAGCGCAGCACCGGGTCCTCCGGGGGTCTGCGCCTGCCCTTCTCGACCGGGCGGCCCTTCATCTTCCAGCCGATGCCGCGGGCCATCTCGCGTTCGGCGTCGCGGGCCGCGATGTCGCGGCGCTTGTCCCAGTTCTTCTTGCCGCGGGCCAGCGCGAGCTCGACCTTGACCCAGCCGTCGCTGAAGTACATCGACAGCGGGACCAGCGCGAACCCGGTCTCCCGGGCGCGCACGTTCAGGGCCCGGATCTCCTTGGCGTGCAGCAGCATCTTGCGGGTGCGGCGCGGCGTGTGGTTGGTCCAGCTGCCGTGCCAGTACTCGGCGATGTGCAGGTTGCGCAGCCACACCTCCCCGCCGTCGACGGTGGCGAAGGCCTCCGCCAGCGAGGCGCGGCCGAGCCGCAGGCTCTTCACCTCGGTGCCGACCAGGACGAGTCCGGCCTCGTAGGTGTCGACGATCGTGTAGTGGTGCCGCGCCCGGCGATTCGTCGCGATCACCGAGCGGTCCCCGTGCTGGACCATGCCTCCGACTCTACGACCTCCGCCCGAGGTCGTGTTCCGGCCGCCATGATCATCCGATCGGGTGGGTTCGGCCCCGACCGTGCGGTGATCGACCGCCCGCCTGCTGGACTGGCCGTGATCGATTTCCGCCTTCCGGGAGGAACCACGGTGCGACTCCGACTCGACCGCCTGCGCGGTGCGGCCCTGCTGCTGCTCGTGCCCACCCTGATCGCGCTCGGCTGCCCGCCGGCGAGCGCGGCTCCCGTCCGCGACGGGCGGTCCTGCGCGGCGGCGCTGGACTGCTCGGCGCTGGAGCTGGAGCGGTTGCCGCTGAGCGAGCGGCTGGTGTTCGTGCGCGCGATCCAGGACGAGATCGCCGCCGAGTACATCCCCGGATTCCGGCACTGGCGCAACATCGAAGGGGTCATCCGGTTCTTCGACGAGAACGGCTTCGGTGCCCCCGGCACCTGGGTGTCCTACGTGGACGCGGCGATCCTGGAGGGCGTCGAGCGCGGCGCGGCCATCGCGCTGGGCCGCTCCGAGGACGACTTCGGCAACCCCGGTTCCGAGCTGTGGGCGGACTACCTGCGCCGTTCGCACCGCGGCGAGCTCACCGACCGGTGGGTGCACGACCCGGCGTGGGGCAACGCCGAGCAGGCCTCCACCGAGCACGGCCTGCGCTTGGCGGCGGCTCACGGCGCGGTGGCGAGCAGGGTGGACGAGCAGATCTACGAGTTCTCCGAGTTCTACCGGTGGTTGCTGCGCAACCCGCAGACCGCGTTGCTCGCGCTGAACGAGGCGCTGCGCGGAACGGTCGGGCTGCCGCTGCCCCCGGCGGACTTCCTGCGCTGGTTCACCGACGTCACGATCTCCGAACCGACCTACCGGGGCGGGCACCTGGCGAGGGACGTCGCGGTGCCCGACCCGGTGGCCGCCCCGATCAGCGCGTTGCGGCTGCTGCTGGCCTACGCTCCGGAGCTGCTCGCCGACGACCGGGTCAGTCCGTAGGCCAGCGGGGTTCGGCGAGCGGGTCGATGCCGAGCGCGCTCTTGCCGATCGTCTCCAGCGCCACGTCGTTGTTCGGCGGGTGGAACTGCCCGGCCCGCACGTCGCGGTAGAACCGCTCCAGCGGCAGCTTCCGGAAGATGCCGTGCCCGCCGACCATCCGCACGCACTGGTCCACCGCCTCGTCCGCGGCGTTCACGGCCACGTACTTGAGGGTGTTGAGGTCGGCGGGCGCCAGCACCTCGCCCGCCGCGCGCCTGCGCAGCCCGTCGGAGACCAGGGCCTCCGCCGGTCGCAGCAGCAGTTCGATCCGGCTGGCGTTGAACACCTGGGCGGGCTGGCGCGCCATCGGCAGGCTCGCCCCGGTGACGGTCCGGTTCGTGACGTAGTCGTAGGCGAACCGCGCCGCGGCCCGCGCCACGCCCAGGTAGATCGACGCGACGGTGAACGCGAACCAGGCGAAGCCCCGTTCCTGCACCTCGTCCCACACCGCCGGGTCGCTGGGCTTGCGACCGCGCTGCACGGCGGCGTCGGGCACGAACACGTCGTCGAACTTGACGTCCCACGAACCGGTGCCGCGCATCGCCATCGTGTCCCAGGTGTCCACGAAGCCCAGGCCCGGAGTGTCGCGCCGCAGCCCGAACAGCAGCAGCTCACCGGTCTCGGTGTCGGCGGCCGTCCCCCAGAAGAAGCCGAGCACCGGCGCCAGCGAGCAGAACGATTTGCGCCCGCTGATGACGTAGCCGCCGTCGGTGCGCTTCGCCGGGGTCGACGAGGTGCGCACGTTGAGGCCGGTGGCGGCGTCGGTGAGGCTCCCGCCGACGATGGTGCCGCCCGCGGCGAGCCGGAAGATCGGTTCGGTGGCGGGATCACCGGCGGCCCAGCTCTCCGCGGCCGAGCCCAGGCCGAACACGTGCATGTTCGCGGCCAACGCCGTCGAGGCGCAGCCGCCCGCGAGGATCCGCTGGCATTCGGCGACGGTGGCGAGGTCCGCGCCGCCACCGCCGAACTCCGCGGGCACCGCGATGGTCAGGTATCCGGTCTCCCGCAGGCGCTCCAGGTTCTCGACCGGAAATCGGCCGGTGCGGTCGATCTCGGCCGCCCGTTCGGCGAATTCCGCCGCCAGGTCGGTGGCGAGCGCGGTCCAGTTCGTCATTGCTTCACGGCTCCACGATGATCTTGCAGTGTTCTTCGGGATCGCCGAGGGCGTCGAACGCCCACGGCACGTCGTCCAGCCCGACCCGCGCGGTCACCAGCGGGGCGACGTCGACGTCCCCGTCGGCGATCGCCCGCAACGACTCCGCGAACTCCGCGGGTTCGTAGCCGAAGGCGAACCGGACGGCGAGCTGCTTGGTGACGGCGAAGTAGGGGTTGATCACGTCGTCGCCCATGCACACGCCCACCACGACGACCTGGGACCCGGCCGGCGCGTGGCGCAGCACGTCGTTGAGCACGCCGGGCACGCCGACCGCCTCGAACACGACGAGCCGCCGATCACCGCCGACCCGGCGCCACGCGGCCCACCCGGTCTCGGCGGCGGGATCGACGACGTGGTGGGCGCCGAGACGTCCGGCGAGCCGGCGTCGCGCCGGGGAGAAGTCCGCGGCCACGATCGGCGCGACGCCTCGGGTTCGCAGCGCGGCGATCACGGCGAGACCGACCGGCCCGCAGCCGAGCACGACGGCGCCTTCGCCGGTGGGTGCGGCGAGGTTCACCGCGTGCAGCCCGACGGCCATCGGCTCGGTGAGCGCGGCGTGGTGCGCGGGCAGCCCGTTGGGCACCGGGAGCACCAGTGGCGCCGACAGCAGCATCCGCTCGCCGTAGCCGCCGTGCACCGTGTTCGAGTACACGATCGGCGCCGGCCCGTTCTCGGCCAGCAGCAGGGGGAAGGACGTCACGAGCTCGCCCGGGCTCAGGTCGGTCTCGGTGTCCGGCCCCACTTCGAGCACCTCGGCCGCGAACTCGTGTCCCATGTGGACATCGCGGGCCAGGTCCACCTCGTCGGCTTGGAACGGGAGTCCGCTCATCTCGCGGCCCAGCGCCAGCATTTCCGCGCCGTGCCGGGCGAAGTGCAGGTCCGATCCGCAGATCCCGCAGGCCTTCACCCGCACCAACACCTGGCCCGCGCCCGGTCGGGGTTCGGCGATGTCGTCGCGGACGAACACGCGGCCCGAGTTGAGCACCGCCGCGCGCATCAGGAGCGCTCCTGCTCGGCGGCGTGCGACTTGATGGCGTTGCCGATCGCCTCGCCCGCCCGGCCGAACAGTTCCTCACGCTTGCCGGTGGCCCACTCGTGCGAGGCCCGCGGCGCGCTCAGCCTGCCCTTGAAGTGCGGCAGGACGTACTGAGCGAACAGCCGGTACGAGTTGAGCGTGCGCTCGGGGCTCGCCCAGTCGTGGCCCAGCATCAGGAACGTGCCGAAGCCGCCGGACTGATCGAGCAGCATCTCGATGTGCGCGATGGCGTCGTCCGGCGTGCCGATCACCACGCTGTCGGATTCCGCGTAGGCCGCCGCGTACTCGTGACGGGACCGCGGCTCGCCGTCGACCTGCTGGGCCAGCGGCACGAACCCGGCGCCGCCGCCGAAGTACGCGCCGAACTCCGGCAATCCGTAGGCGCAGTCCGCGATGGCCTGCTCCTTGGTCTCGGCCAAGTGCATCGCTCCCAGGACTCGCCAGCTCGCCCGGTCCGGCGCGGGACGACCGGCCTTCGCCGCCTCCTCCTCGACGACGCCCCAGGCTCGCCCGATCGCGGCGAACCCGTCGGCGAGCGCGGACATCGACAGCGACAACAGCGAGGCGCCGTGCAGCCCGGCCAGCCGCGGCCCGGACGGCGAGACCATCGCCGCCACCGCGACCTCCGGATGCGGCCACGAGTACGGGCGCAGCTGGAGCCGCGCCTCGTTCATCTCGAACCAGTCGGTGCGGCGGGTGACCGGCCCGTCCTCGGTGAACAGCGCGAGGATCGCCTCCAGCGACTCGGCCATCATGCGGCGCTGCTCGACGGGGTCGATGCCGAGGATGGCGGCGTCGGTGGGCAGCGCGCCGGGCCCGGCACCGAAGATGAGCCGACCGCGGGTGAGGTGGTCCAGCAGCACCAGCCGGTCCGCCAACAGCCACGGGTGGTGGTACGGCAGCGACACCACACCGGTGCCGAGCTTGATGTGCCGGGTGCGCTGCGCGGCGGCGGCGATGAAGATCTCCGGGGAGCCGATGATCTCGTAGCCGCCGGAGTGGTGTTCGCCGAACCACGCCTCGTCGAACCCGTACTCGTCGAGCGCTTCGACGCGCCGCAGGTCGTACTCCAGGGCCAGCGTCGGGTCTTGGCCGGTCGGGTGGAAGGGGGCGTAGAAAACGCCGAAGTTCATGGGTTTCACGCGCGCTCCTGCTCTGCGACGAAGTCGAGGAACGCCAGCAGCGCCGCGTTCACCTCATCCGGCTTCTCCTGCTGCACCCAGTGCCCCGCGTCCGGCACCAGCACGTCGCCCTGATGCCGGGTGAGCCATCCGTCCTGAGTAGACGGTGGTGCGCCGACGAGCACCGGATCGAGCGCGCCGCCGATGAACGCGCTCGGCACCCGCACCTTCGCTCCCGCCAGCTCGGGAGTGATCTCCCAGTTGCGGTCGAAGTTGCGGTACCAGTTCAGGCCTCCGGTGAACCCGGTGCGGGCGAACTCCGCCGCGTAGTGGTCCAGTTCGGCCTGACTCAACCAGGCGGGCAGCCCGGCGGGTTCCGGGAAGCGCTCGATGAACCCGCGCCCGTCGGCCGCGGATACCATCCCGCTTTCCGCGCCCGGCTCGACGCGGACGCCGGAGAGCAGCCTGCGCATCGTGCTCGCCGGGTCGGCGGCCAACTCGGCGTCGGCCACGCCGGGTTCCTGGAAGTGCAGGATGTAGAAGAACTTGCCCCGGAACGCCTCCCGCCACAGTTCGGTCGGCGGGCGCGGCGGTCGCGGCGAGAACGGCACGCTCATGCCGCACACCCCGGCGACGCGCTCCGGGTACAGCAGCGCCGTCTGCCACACCACCATCGATCCCCAGTCGTGGCCGACGAACACGGCACGCTGCTCCCCGAGGTCGTCGAGCAGCGCGATGAGGTCGTCGGCGAGGTGCCGGATGTCGTAGGCGGCGATGTCCTCCGGCTTGCCGGAGCGGCCGTATCCGCGCTGGTCCGGCGCCACCGCGCGGTATCCGGCGGCGGCGATGGCGGGCAGCTGGTGGCGCCACGAGTAGGCGAGTTCCGGGAAGCCGTGCGCGAAGATCACCGGCGGGCCGGCTCCCTCCTCCACGACGTGCAGCTCGACGCCGTTGACGGCGACGGTGCGCTCAGGCATCGGCGGGTCTCCTTTGACATGAGCCGGGAGCGTGCGGGCTGCTCGACCAGGCGGCCGGAGCGGATTTTCCTTGCCGCGCGGTCGAAAACGTCGGTCTTTTATTTTGGCAACGCCCGTGTCCAAATATAGGACATGGCAACACCCGTTGCCAATACCCGATCACTCGCGGACACCCACGGCCCTCGACGCCGCCGCCGTGCACGGCGGGGCGACCGCCGCGAAGTAGGGTGAGCACCGTTGTCCACCACCGATGAACCCGGCAAACCCGGCCGCTGGGCCGGAAAACCGCCCGCGGACCGAGTCGCGGAGCGGCGAGCGCTGCTGCTCGACGCCGCCCTCGACCTGCTCGGCACCGAAGGCTGGACCGGCACCTCGGTCCGCGCCGTCTGCCAGCACGCCCGGCTGAACCCGCGCTACTTCTACGAGAGCTTCCCCGACCTCAACGCCCTGGTCATCGCCCTCTACGACCGCCTCATCGACGACCTGCACACCGAAGTCCGCGCCGCCGCCGAAGCCGCCGGGAACGAACCGCACGAGCGGGTCCGCGCCGTCGTCGACTCCACGACCCGCTTCGTCGCCGAAGACCACCGCCGCGCCCGCGTCCTCTACGTGGAAGCGCTCGGCAACGAGGCCCTCAACCGCCGCCGCATCGAAACCGGCCACCTCATCGCCCGCTACGTCGAAGCCGACGCCACCCGCGGCGCCCCCGGAGACCCCGTCGTCGGCATCACCGCCGCCGTCCTCGTCGGCGGCTTCAGCGAACTCCTCATGAGCTGGCTCGACGGCCGCGTCCCCGTCACCCGCGACCACCTCGTCGACGACGCCACAGCCCTCTTCACCGGCCTCGGCGACACGGCGGCGAGGATCGTCGGCGAGCGGGGTTGATCCCGCACTTCCGGAAGCGGAATCGGCAACGTGCAACCGAATACCGCCGCTCATGCCACTCCACACCGACGCATTCTCCGCCGGGTCGCCACAACTGATCTTTTCGAGTGATTCGCGGTTGGTGGCATTGCAGGTTCGGCACACTGAGGCGCATGTCCGAGACGGAGAACGTCCGCAACGACATCAGCGGCACTGTCGAGAACGCCCTCCAGGTCGGAGTCGTCCACGGCGACATCTACCAGAGCGGAGTGCATCAGCATCACCATCACGGTCAGCGGCTGGAATGGCCGTGCCGGGTCGGGGTGATGCCACCGCGCGCGAACTGCTTCCAGCAACGCGATCTCAGCGCCATGCTGACCGAAGCCACGGGCACGGGCGGCACCACCCCGCTGAGCCACGTCCTCGCAGGGCTCGGCGGTGTGGGCAAGACCCAGCTCGCGGCCGAATACGCTCGACAGCGCTGGGGCGACCGCGAGGTCGATCTGCTGGCGTGGATCACTGCGGGCTCACGTGAGGCGATCGTGTCGGGCTATGCCGCCGCCGCGCTCAAAGTCGGGCAGAACACCAACACCGCGGAGCGCGACGATGAGGAAGCGAGCAGGCGCTTCCTGGAATGGCTGGAAACGACCGACCGCCGGTGGCTGCTCGTCCTGGACGACGTCCAGAACCCGCGGGACCTCAACGAGCTGTGGCCACCGCAGCAGCCGACCGGGCAAGTGCTCGTGACCACCCGTCGTCAGGACTCCGCCCTCACGCAGCTCGGACGGCGCATCGAAGTCGGCTTGTTCACCCCGGCTGAATCGACCGCCTACCTGCACGCGAAGCTCGCCGACCGGTCGGCTTCCGCCGCAGGAGCCGAAGAACTGGCCGAATCGCTCGGGTTTCTTCCGCTGGCGTTGGCCCAGGCCGCCGCCTACCTCAACGATCGGGATCTGACCTGCTCGGCATACCTGCGGCGATTCGCCGATCGGCGCCGCCTGCACGAGTTGGTGCCCGAGTCTGAAAGCCTGCCGGACGCGCACCGCACCACCCTCGCGACCACGTGGTCGTTGTCCGTGGAGCTCGCCGACCAGCTCGCGCCGTCCGGACTGGCACGTCCGCTGCTGGAAATCGCCGCCGTGCTCGACTCCAACGGCATCCCCGACGCCGTACTGACCTCTCCCGCTGCGTTGGCCTACATCACCGCGAGGTCCGGCCGGACGAGTCCGGTGCGGGCCGACGACGTGCGGGACGCAGCGCATTCCTTGAACCGCCTGAGCCTGGCCACCGTCGATCCCGACGACCCGCACCGCAGCGTGCGGGCGCACGCCCTCGTCCAACGCGCCACCCGCGACCAGCTCACCGAACAGCACCTCGCGGAAGTGGCCCGCGCCGCGGCCGACGCGCTCACCGAGACGTGGCCGGAGATCGAGCACGACGCCGGATACGGGCAGATCCTGCGGACCAACACCGACACGTTGCGCATCAACGCCCACGACCACCTCTGGAATCCTCGCTGCCATCGGGTGCTCTTCCGCGCGGGCGCGAGCAGGGGCGAGGCCGGACTCGCCGCCGAAGCCGTCAACTACTTCCGCCACCTCTACGACCACACCAGCCGACTCCTCGGCCCCGACCACCTCGACGCCCTGGCCGCGCGTGGCGACCTGGCCGATTGGCAGGGCGAGGCCGGAGACGTCAGCGGTGCGATCACCGAGTTGAGCGAGCTGCTCGACGATCGATCTCGCGTGCTCGGCCCCGACCACCTCGCCACCCTGGCCACCCGGAGCAACCTGGCCCTGTGGCGAGGCAGATCGGGAGATGTCGCCGGGGCGATCGAGGAATTCGAGCAACTGCTCACCGACCGGTGCCACGCACTGGGGCCCAGGCACCCCCACTCGTTGACCGCACGCAGCAACCTGGCGCTCTGGCGCGGCGAGGCCGGGGATGCCGCCGGAGCGATCGCCGAATACGAGCAACTGCTCACCGACCGGACCCACGCGCTAGGGCACGACCATCCGGACACCCTGGCCACCCGCAACAACCTGGCGCATTGGCGAGGCGAGGCAGGCGACGCCGCCGGGGCGATCACCGAATACGAGCAACTGCTCACCGACCAGACCGAGGTCTTGGGGCCCGATCACCCCCGTACGCTGACCGCACGCAACAACCTGGCCAACTGGAAGGGCCGTGCAGGAGACGTCACCGGGGCGATCAGTGACTGCCAGCTGCTGCTCACCGCGATGCTCGAAGTGCTGGGCCCCGACCATCCCCACACCCTGACCGCACGCAGCAACCTGGCGAACTGGAAGGGCGAGGCCGGCGACGTCACCGAGGCCATCACCGAATACGAACAACTGCTCACCGACCGGTCCCGCATACAGGGGCCCGACCATCCCCGCACCCTGACCGCACGAGGCAATTTGGCCCATTGGCGAGGCGAATCGGGAGACATCGCCGGAGCCATCACCGAATACGAACGGCTCCTCGCCGACCGCCACCGCCTGCTCGGCCCCGACCATCCACGCACCCGGACCACCCGCGACAACCTCGCCCATTGGCGCGGGAACTCGGATGCCGCAGCGATCACCGAGCACGAGCAGCTGCTCGCCGACCGATCCGACGTTCTGGGTTTCGACCGCCCCGACGCGCACACCTGACGATCCGCGACTCGGCGGAACGGCCGAGGCCGTGCGAACTCCACGACCTCCTGGACTCTCGCTATGCCTCGCCCTCGCCGAGACCCGCCGCCGAAAGTCCTCGTCGCAGGTCCGTGATCAGGTCGTCGACGCCTTCCAAGCCCACCGACAGGCGGATCAGACCAGGTGCCACTCCTGCTGCGCGCTGCTCCGGTTCGGGGAGTTGGGCGTGGGTGGTGGAGGCGGGGTGGATGACGAGGCTGCGGACGTCGCCGATGTTGGCCAGGTGGCTGAACAGGGTCAGCGAGTCCACGAAGCGGCGTCCGGCCGGCGCTCCACCGGCGAGGTCGAAGGCGAGGACCGCGCCTGCGCCCTCGGTGAGGTAGCGCTTCGCCGAGGCGTGCCACGGGCTCGACGGCAGGCCCGCGTAGTGGACGCGCGTCACGTTCGGCTGGTCCTGCAGCCAGTCCGCGATCGTCCGGGCGTTCTCGGTGTGGCGGGTCATCCGCAGCGACAGCGTCTCGATGCCTTGCAGCAGCAGGAAGCTGTTGAACGGGGACACCGCCGGGCCCAGGTCGCGCACCAGCCTCGTGCGGACCCGCATCAGGTAGGCGAGTTCGCCGAATTCGGCGTCGAAGATCAGGCCGTGGTAGCTCGGATCGGGACGGGTCAGCTGCGGCCAGCGCTCCGGCTCTGCGGCGTAGTCGAACCGGCCGCTGTCGACGATGATGCCGCCGATCCCGGTGCCGTGGCCGGAGAGGAACTTCGTCGTCGAGTGCACCACGACGTCCGCTCCGTGGTCGAGCGGGCGGCACAGGTACGGGGTGGCCACGGTGTTGTCCACGATCAGCGGGACGCCCGCGGTGTGCGCGACGGAGGCGACGCCTTCGACGTCGAGCACGCCGCCGCTCGGGTTCGCGATGGTCTCCGCGTACAACGCCCTGGTCCGGGGGCGCAGCGCCGCGCGCCACTGGTCGAGGTCGTCGGGGTCGGCGACGAAATCGACGGTGATGCCGAGGTCGGCGAGGGTGTGGGCGAACAGGTTGTAGGTGCCGCCGTAGAGCGCCGAGGACGCCACCACGTGATCTCCGGCCTTCGCGATCGCCAGCAGCGCCAGCGTCGAAGCGGCCTGGCCGCTGGCCACCGCGACCGCGCCCAGCGCGTTCTCCAGGTCGGCGATGCGCTGCTCGACGACCGACGTCGTCGGGTTCGACAACCTGCTGTAGGCGTAGGTGTCCAGGTCCTGCAGGGCGAACGCGGCGGCGGCGTGCTCGGCGTCGTCGAAGACGAACGAGCTCGTCTGGTAGATCGGGGTCGCGCGCGCCCCGGTCGTCGCGTCCGGTGCGGAGCCGGCGTGCACCTGCCGGGTTTCGAAGGACCAGCGTCGATCGGTCACGGTCAGCGCACCTCCTGCGCGTCGAGCACGTCGGACCACCAGCGCCGCGCCACCTCCGGGTGCGAGCGCACCCAGCCGAGCACCGCGTTCTCCCCGAACGCCGCAAGCAGCGGGTTGTCCGCGTCCGCGCTGACCCCGCGCGCCTCGGCGGCGAGTTCGGGTGGCAGTTCCAGCGGTTCCACGACGGCGTCCAGGCGCGGCGCCAGGAAGAACGGCACCGAGTAGCGGTCCACCCCGGCGGCGGGACTGCGCACGCGGTGCCGGGTCGCGGTGAGGTAGCCGCCGGTGGCGATCTCCAGCATCTCCCCGATGTTGACGACGAACGCGCCCGGCACCGGATCAGCGTCGATCCAGCCGCCCTCGTCGTCCTGCACCTGGAGCCCGGCGATCGAGTCCTGGTGCAGCAGCGCCAGGTAGCCGTAGTCCTTGTGCGCTCCGACGCCCTGTTCGGAATCCGCGGTGCCCGGGTAGTGGATCAGCTTGAGGTGGGTGCTCGCCTCCTCGTCGAACCACGCGTCGAAGTGGTCCTCGGCCTGCCCGAGGGAGGCGGCCAGCGCGCGCAGCACCTCGCGGCTCACCCGCAGCACCTCCGCCTGCCAGGCCAACGTGGTCTCGCGCAGCTCCGGCAGCGCCGCCGGCCACTGGTTCGGGCCGATCAGCCGCCGCCACGCCGGATCTCCGGGCCCGGTCGGCACCGCGTCGCGCTCCGGGCCGATGTCGAGCTGCTCCCGCTGGTCCGGGGCGCCGCCGGTGAGTTCGCGGCCGGTGGCGGTGTAGCCGCGGAACTGCGGCGAGCGCACGTTCTCGATCTCCCTGCGCTGCTCCAGCGGCAACGCGAAGAACCGGCGGGTCGCGGTGAAGATCCCGCGCATGAGCTCGTCGGGCACGCCGTGGCCCACCACGTAGAAGAACCCGACGTCGTGCGCGGCGTGGCGCAGCTCCGCCAGCAGCGCCTCGCGTTCGCGGGGGTCGCGGAACCGGGACAGGTCGATCAGCGGGAGCGCGGGCTGCGACATGGTGGCACCTCCGAGCGGGAGCGTAGGCCGCGAAGATCCACCTGTGGTGATCTCCCACTGGACGGGACCCGATCGGGTCACGTGATGCCGCCGGGCGCGTGATCCGGCGCGACACGGGAAAAGCCACCGCTCGACGGAGCACACCTGCAACCTTTCTGAAAATGATTTCCATCTTCAGTTACACTGGTGCCGTCATCGCGAGAACGGGAGGACGGATGAAGGTTCGGGCATCGCTCAAGTCGCTCAAGGAGAAGGACGGCTCCCAGGTCGTGCGCAGGCGCGGCAAGCTCTACGTGGTCAACAAGCGCAACCCCCGCTGGAAGGGCCGCCAGGGCTGACCGGAGGCCGGGGTTCGGCGATCCGGCGAGCCCCGGCCGAGCGGCCACCGCGACGGAGACCACATCGAACCGGACTTTCCGCGATGAACCACCCACGCGATCTCCGCAGCTCAGCACGCCCCTCGCCCCGGCACCCCGCGCCCCACCTGCGGCGCGAGGTGTAACGCCGAGATCAGCGATCTCGAAAAGCTGATGAGCGACAGCGAACAGCGCCACCTCGGGGCTGTTCGTCGCGGCGGACAGCGAGGGGACCTGTCATGTCCTGGGGTTATGCGGTGATCGACGTCGAGACGACGGGCCTGCTGCCGAGCGCGGGCCATCGCGTCGCGGAGATCGGCGTCGTGCTGCTCGATCCGGCCGGTGCGGTCCAGGACGAGTGGCGCACGCTCGTCGACCCCGGGCGCGACCTCGGCGCGCAGCACCTGCACGGGATCACCACCGCCGACGCGCGGTCGGCCCCCGCGTTCGCCGCGATCGCCCCCGAACTCACCCGCCTGCTGACCGGCCGGGTGCTGGTGGCGCACAACCTGAGCTCCGACGCCCGGTTCCTCGCCGCCGAGTACGAGCGCATCGGCTACGGCGCGCTGCACGTGCCCGCCGCCGGCCTGTGCACGATGAAGCTGTCCAACAGCTTCCTGTACGCGGCCGGGCGCAGCCTCACCGCGTGTTGCGAGGCCGCGGGCGTACCGCCGGCCGAAGCGCGCTCCGCGCTGCACGAAGCGCGGGCCGCCGCCGGGCTGCTGCGCTACTACCTGCAGCTGTCGCCCGACGATCCGCGCTGGACGTGGGCGGAGCGGACCGCGCGGTCCTGGCCGTGGCCGGTGCTCGACGGACCCGTCGCGGCGCCGGCGCCGCGACGGCACCCCGACGCGGGGCCGGACCACAACAAGGCGCGGATCGGCGGAAGAT